>JBKJXJ010000396.1:0-6426 GCA_046716125.1 Candidatus Eiseniibacteriota bacterium | reverse complement strand
CCCCGATGAATATTCGCCCGGAATCTGCCGATATCGTCAACAGCCCGCGTCAGCAGCCGCGACTCCCCCCCGGACAGGTCCGGACGGACAAGTGGCCGGTGCTTCATCATGGTTCGATTCCGCGGGTGGATCTCAGCACCTGGGATTTCAAGGTGTCCGGGCTGGTCGGGACGCCGGTTCGGTGGACGAGGGACGAGTTCGTGGCGCTCGCGCAGGTCACGGTGCGGTCCGACATCCACTGCGTGACACGCTGGAGCCGGTACGACAACGAGTGGCGCGGAGTGTCGTTCGCGGAAGTCATGCGGCACGTGGCGGTGCGGCCGGAGGCCCGGTTCGCCGTCATCCATGCCGAACAGGGTTTCACGACCAACCTGTCGCTCACGGAGCTGACCCAGGATGACGTCTTGTTCGCGTGGCAACACGATGGGGCGGATCTCACGCCGGAGCACGGCTGGCCCCTGCGCCTGGTCGTGCCGCGGCGCTATTTCTGGAAGAGCGCCAAGTGGGTGCGCGCGATCGAGCTCGTCGCCGAGGACCGGCCCGGTTTCTGGGAGCAGAATGGCTATCACAACGAAGCCGACCCCTGGAACGAGGAGCGCTTCTCGGACTGGTAGCGCCCGGCGGCCGGCATGAAGCGCTCGAGCTACCGCATGCCGGTCGGGCCCGCCCTCGAGCAGCTCCGCGAGCTGATCTCCATCCTGCACGAGCTCGGCAACGCCAGCCCGCGCGACAACAGCTTCAAGCAGTGGCGTCAGGTGACCCTCACCCTGCTCCAGCGCGTCTGGGCCGGCGATCAGGCGCGCGCCATGCGCTTCCGCCGCATCCCGTTCAGCGCCCCATCGGCGCGTGCCGACGCCCGGGCCGTCCGTGAGAGCTTCATTCGCGGCGTCAAGGAGGCGACCGCCTATCTCGAGAGTCTCGCGCACGAGCTCGAGGCCGACGCCCGTGGGCCCGACCTGAACCTGAAGCGTCCCCCGGAGGTCGCCGGGCCTTCGGAGTTCAAGCGCGTCGAGCCCGCCGCGCCGCCACGTCCGGCGGCGCCGGTGCAACCGGCCGGACCGCTCGAGCCCTCGCCCTTCGAGTTGACCGGGCCGAGCCCTCGCGCAGCGCAGAACGAATCGGCATCGGCGGATGACGCGCCGACAACGGACCCGCCCGCTCAGCCCGCTCGCCAGCAGGCGGCCCCGCCCCGGCCGGACGCCGGCAGGAGCACCGCGCGGCCGCGCCAGCGGCTCAAGGACATGCTCGGCTTCTCCGATGAAGAGGCGGCGGCCTCATCCACGCCCGCGAGTACGTCGGCGCCAGTGTCCCCTCCGGCGTCACGACCGACCGCGGCCCCGCCGTCCGTAACCCCGCCGCCGGCCGTGCCCGTGCCGCCGCCATCGCGCGAGCCCGCGTCAGCGAGCGAGCCTCCGCCCAGGGCGCCCCACGATGAGCGTCCGGCACCCCCGCTCAGTCTCGTGCCGGACCCTCCACCCTCCGCGGGCGGGCCCGACGACGAGGAGTTCGATTTCGACTTCGACTTCCCCGATCTCGCGGCGCCTGAGGCGGAGTCGGAGGCCGAACCCGAGCACCCGCCCATCACGCTCCGGGAGATGATCGATCGCGAGCCCTCCGCCGGCGCCGCGTCGCACAAGGGGGTCGCGGGCGAGCTCCTCGCGATGGCCGCGAGGCTGGATCAGCTCGGCGTTCCCAAGCATCGGCGGGCCATGGTGCGCGCGGCGCTGCTGGATCTGGCGGATCAGATCGAGTCGCCGCCGGTGGACTGGGCGGGGATCCGCCAGGCGTTCGCCTTCGTCCTCGACTACCCGCAGATCGCGCGCCGCGTCATCCCGATGCTGGTGCCGTACCTGGACGAGGCGGCGTAAGCGCGGCTTCTGGTGGCGCCCAAGTACTCTTCGCGTGACGAAACGGGGCCGGGCGCACCGTCCCACCACCCGGCCCCTTCGATTGTTCAACCTCGATCAACGCGCCAGCAACACCATCTTCCTCTGCTCGCGGAACATGCCCGCCTCGATCCGGTAGAGGTAAACACCGGCGCCGAGAGCCTGGCCGCCATCGTTCCGGTGATTCCATTCCAGTGCGTGAGCGCCGGCCGGATATGCTCCATCGGCCAACGTGCGGACCAGCCGCCCCTGGGCGTCGAAGACCTCGAGCCGCACCCGGGTTTCGATCGGCAGATCGAAGTGGATCGCGGTCCGCTCCGAGAATGGATTGGGCCGGTTCTGTCGCAGCGCAAAGGCCGTGGGGACCGGTGCCCGTTCACTGTCCCGGCCTCGGCCCGCCCTGGCGGGCGTGCTCACCTCGCTCCCCGGCGGGCCCACGAGCAGGTACCAGTCCTGTGCGGTCTCGGAATCCTGAGCGAGTAGTTCGTACGTCATGCTCAGGCTGTCCGCAGCGGCCACATCGAGGCTGGCCGTGCCGCGGGCATCAAACCCACCCTTCACGTCCCCGAGCCGCGAGTGTTGGGCGCTGACCAAGCGTGCGGCGCCGCCCCGTCCGTCGAGTTCGACCGAGTTCCACGCCTGACGCACCCCGTAGGCCCCGATGAACACGATGCGACCGGGTTGGCGCAGAGCGCGTACCGCGAACCGCCAGCCGGCATCCCTGGAGCTGATTCGCAGTCGGTCGATCCAGGCGCCCGATTCGCCCCGGGCCTGGATCAACACGCCGGTCGTGTCGCCCGTCGCCAGCGCCGTGATCTCGTCCGTGCTGAGTTGTCGCATGGACCAGATCGGTGCGCCACGATCCAGCCCCATCTCGACCGCCAACACGGCCAGCGGGCTCTCGGCCCCGTCGGGCCGGCTGACCGCGGTCTGCGCCGTACGCAGACCCGTCAGCGGGGCGCGCACCTGCTGGGCGCTGAACCCACCCCCGGCACCCCCGCTTGTGGTCGTCAGTTGAAGAACGTTGCTGATCACCGACCAGTTGCCCTTCATATCCTTAGTACGCATCGCAAAGTAATAGGTCGTGCCCGCCGAGAGATCGCTCACGGTCTTGCTCTCGCTGGCTCCCGGCACCGCCGGGGCCGCCAAACCGGTGACCAGGACGCCCAAGCCGAAGGTGGCTTCATTCAGCGGGATCTGGGCGTAGCGTAGTTCGTACTCGACCCCGCGGCCGAGCGGGCCATTGTCGCCGGGCGCCGTCCAAGTGAGCCAGACCTGAGTGTCTCCCACGATGTCGGCATTGAGATCATCCACCGAGTCGATCGCCGCGGTGATCTTGATCACCTTGCTCGAAACGCCGCCCGAGGCATCGAGGGCACGGAACACGACGTAGTTCTCGCTGCACACCGGGCCAGGGTTTGTCCACGAGAACCGCCGCGGCGCCGGGTTGAAGCTTGCACCGGTCGGCAGGAATGCAGGCGGAACCTGGTAGGTCAGGGTCTCCCCGTCGGGATCGCTGGCATTCACGTGGAGCTCGTAGGGCCGGCCAGTATGAACGAGGAGGTCCGCGGTCGGGACCAGCATCGTCGGCGCATGGTTGTAGCTCACCTGGCCGACGATGACATTCGAAGAGATGGCTGGGTAGGCAGGGTAGGTCTGTGACGAGGCGAACGCGACCTTGGTGCCGTCCGGTGACCAACGTGGCTTGACGACGTCAGCGTGCGGGCGGCTGAAGATGGTTTCGCTCGCGCCAGTCGGCGTGTCGCGCAGCGCGAGGCGCTGGGCCCCGAAGTCGAACGCGGTGACACAGATCGGCGGCTTCCATGTGGCCTCGAATGCCCAGCGACCGGCGCCACGAGGGGGATCGAAGCTGGCACTGCCGGGAGTCAACTCGGCAACGAGGGTCACGAGGCCGCGCTGCGCACCCAACACGTCGACGGTGTAGAGCGAGTCCTTTCCGCCCGCGAGTCCGCCGAGGAGCAGAAACACGCGCTTGCTCTCGGGCGACCAGCGTGGGGGCCGGGCGGTCACACCCTGACGCTGGAGGAGCAGGGTGTCATTGCCGCCGTCGAGGTTCACTCTCCGGAGCTGGGTCCCTGCGGGCGCCTCGCGCAGGTAGGTGAGGTACTGGCCATTGGGCGCGAAGCCCGCGGCCCACTCGTGATCGGCCGTGGCGGTGAGCTGGCGGGACTCACCGCTCGTGGCGTGGACCAACCACACATCGTGCTTGCCGGCAGTGGCCGTCGCCCGGTCGAAGCAGATCCAGTCTCCGCGCGGAGACCACTCCGGGCGGAACTGGTCCCATGGTTGTGCGAAGAGGAGTGCTGGGGTCCCCCCGGCCGCCGGGACTCGGAACACCTGGTCGGGCCCGCTGCCGCTGTCGGTGCGGCGGAAGACCAGTTCGCCGCCCGTGGGGGACCAGGCCGGCTCGGTGCCGGAGTGCGGGCTGGCATACGTCGTTGCCTTGAGCGGGTTCGGACTCTGGAAAGGCGCCGTCCGCAGCGCAAAATTCACGCGGTATGGAACGTAGTACCCGTCGACACCGAAGTCGTAAGACGCCGTGGTGCCCAGCGTCAACACGATGAGGGCGGCCTTGTGGGTGGCGCCGAAGTTGGGGATGACCACCTCGATCGGGTCGGGGTCGATGCCAGTGTTGAGATCCACGCCCTGGGGCGTCACCGCGAGCTGTGCCCACTCGGGGTGTCCCCACAGACTGTCGGGCACGCCCGGAGGGGAGTCCTGCTCCGAGTAGGCGATGGCCGAGGCCATCAGCCGACCTTCACACCGTGATTCAGGCATGATCCGGACGACGAGATCGCGATCCGCCGACCATAGCGACGGGTCGCTGCGCACCACCCAGTAGTCGGAGCCGAGGTGGGCGAGGGCTTGGGCGTGGGCGTTGTTGGGGTTCAGGATCTGGAGTGAATCTCGCCCCGCGAGGGAGATCTCGCGCGTCCGGTGGCTGGCGTCGAGCATCACCTGCAGTTCGATATTGACCGTATCCACGGACCCGAGGTCGATGTTCTGCCAGTTCCCTACGTCGGGGTTTGGGGCGAAGTCGAATTGCGGCGGGAAGCCGTACTGGCCCTGGGCTAGAGCGGGCTTGTTCACGTAATTGGCCACCCGCCAGTTATGGATGAGAAGGTTCAGCCGGTCCCGACCTGACAGCCCGTTGAAGTAGGTCCGGGTGGCGGTACTGCACTCGGCGCAGTTGGAGGTGATGAGCTGGTTGGCGAGCCCCGGGGACAGCGTCCGGTCGCTGGATCTTGCCCAGCGCCAGATCAGGTCATCGGTCCGGCCGGCGAAGGTGGTGTTCAACCCGCGAAAGTTGTATGTCAGATAGGCGGAAAAGCTCCGGTAGGCTTGATAATTGTGGGAGTTGCCTCCTCGCAGGAGTCCCCAAGTGTAGGGAACGTCGAACGCCGGCTTCTCGGGGTGCTTCCCAGTCAATGCTTCCGCGGCGTGGGACAGGATTTCCGTGACTCGGAGTTCGGGGCTCCTGGTGTTCACCAGATGCTGGAACTCGTGATTGAACACCAGCGGGGCCAGCGCCCGGGGTCCCGTCCAATCGCTGACGCCGCCGACCCCCACCTGACTCGGCTTCGGTCCCGGGATGTTGAGGGAGTTTTCAAAGAGAATGCTGTCGATCTGGGCCGGATGGCCGCTGCTGACGTCCTCATCGGGATCCCGGAACGCCGAACGGTACTGTGGGTAGGGATTGCCGCCGTCGCCGAAGTATTCGGCGCCGCTCCGCCACAACGGATCGCCCGAGAAGCGCGGGGCGCCGAGGTAGGTGTCAACGTGATTGCGATCGAGATCGCCGTAGGTGGGAAAGGGGGCGGCGAAGCCGAGCGTGGCGGATGGATTGATATCGTAGTTGTCAACGCTCGCGGGTCGCCCGAACCCCGGTGCGCGCAGGTAGTCGTAGATGAGCTGGACGTATGGGACCGGGAATCCGAAGGCGCCGGTGCCCAGCGTGTGGCACATGGTCAAGCCGAGAAGATCGAGATCGGAGTCGGTGCTGGGTGTGCGCGGGGCGTCTAGCGGGCGATTGAAGAGCGAGGCGTATCGGTCGCTCCACAGGAACTCCAGATCGCGATGAGCCAGCGGATTCCTGAAGGCCGGGACCTTATAGGCGCGGAAGTTGACCGAATCCGTTACGAAGAGGATCGCCCCCACCGAATCCACGCCGCATGCGGCGAACTCCGTGCTGACTCCCGCCGAGCCTGCAGGGCGGGGGAAGGTGTTGGCGGCCATGAGGAGGAGCAATGACAACGCAGCGAGTTTGACTGGACGGGATCGCATTGCGGCCTCCCTGTAGTCCCGTGGGGCCCGGAGTCGACTGGGCCAAGCGGGTCATGAGGTTGCGACGGCCAAGCGGGTCGGCGACGAAAGCCCTGATATGGCCTGCGGGACAAGTCCCGGGTGCCAATCGGATGCACCGCCCGCGCGGAACGTGATGAGTCGCGTAATTAAGAAGCCTGCGAGGAGTTACCCACCGCCGCGATTTTCGGTTGTAAAAATGGGGGGGGGGCAAGGA
>JBKJXJ010000395.1:0-7094 GCA_046716125.1 Candidatus Eiseniibacteriota bacterium | reverse complement strand
TCCTAACCCTGCCCCCCCGCGACTCGCCGCGCCAGCGCACGGCCCCGAAGGCCGCGTATCGGCGCGCGTCGAACACCGGCGAGAGCAGTTCACCCTCGGCCGCCTTCTCGGGCCCGACCCGCCAGAGGCCGGCGGGATTCGAGGTAGCCGCGTAGACCCGGGCGCGCGGTTCGGCGGCCAGCGCGGTGAAATGTCCCTGCGCACCCAGCAGCCACTGGGTCGCGCCCGAGACCGGGTCGAGCAGGTAGAGCCCGGCGCGATTGCCGGTCCCCACGCCCATCCCCGCCGGCGACCCGGTGAGGGCGAACACGAACGGCTGCGGCGAGGTCCACACCATCGCCGCGACGCTGTCGGGGACGATGCGATAGATGACCGCGCGACCGCCTGAGACCGCGCTCTTGACCGGCGCCGGTCGCTGGCCCGGCTCGCCTTCGTCCTCGCTCACCGCCGAGGCGCTCAGCGCCGCCGCATATAGCCCGCCGTCGGCGCCGAAGGCGAGGGCGCGCACCTCGTCCTCCGCCGCGTCGTAGACGGTGCGCGGCTCGCCCCCACCGCCCGCGCGGTAGACGCGACCGCGGGAATCGCCGCCGGCGAAGACGGTCCCGCGGGCGCCCGCGACCAGGCACACGAGGTTGCTCTCCTCGGTGTCCAGCACGATGCGGACCTCGCCCCTGCGCACGCGCAGCAGCCGGCCACGGGTGCCCGTCGCGGCGTACCACCCGCCGTCGCCCGCCGCCGCGAGTCCCCAGACGTAGCGCTCGCCGGTGCGCGCCACGAGCGCGGTGTCGCCGCCGGCCCCGATGCGATAGATCAGCCCTTCCGGGCCGGTGCCGGCCACGATACCGTCGCCGTCCGCGGCGAGCGACAGCACCTGCCCGACCGGGAGCCGCGCCAGGACGCTGAACCCCCCGTTCTCCCTGTACCGCAGGACACGCCCACGATCGCCCGCGAGCGCGAGCGATCCGTCCTTCATCACGACCACCGCCCATACCACCCCGAGGCTCTCCGCGGCGGAGAAGCGCGCGTTCGGGCCCAGTGTGATGGCGCCGTCCGGGCGCACCACCAGACCGCGCGCGTCCGACTTGGCGTAGTCCCCGGGGGTGTCGGTGACCCACCACTGCGTCTCGGCGGCCCGGGACGGTCCCACCCCGATCAGGCAGAGCGCGAACGCGGCCCCACACACGAGGCGGGCCCGATGGGCGGGCATCTGTGCGAACGTTCGGGCGAGCGGGTGGGCGGGCGGCCGGCGGATGCTCAAGGAACCTCCAACGGGATGGTGGGGATCACTTCGCGCCCGGGGGCGCCTTCGAGTCCACCTGGACCGAGAGCAGCAGCTCGCCCCGCACGGGACCGTCGAATGCCACGCGTCGCTGATCGAGTCGTGCCGCGTCTCCACGCCGGCCGCCGTCGCCCGCGCCCTGACTGCCGGCGAGCAACGCCAGGGCCGAGACCGGCAGTTCGGGATAGTCACGTCCCTCGCGGGTCACTTCGGGGGCACTGGCGAACAGCGTGGCATAGAGCGCGTCGCCAGGGCGCATCTCGCCGAGCCGCCGCCACGCGTCGTCGAGCGACGTGGGGCGATATCGCCCGGGCAGGCGCGACGCTTCGTAGCGCGACAGCTCCGGGCCTCCGCCCAGCCACAGGACGTAGCGTCCATCCGGGACCTCCTCGGGGACCGCGACCGCGAGTGCCACGGTCGAGCGTTCGCCGTGCCAGCGCTCGACATCGCATTAGACCCGCAGCGTCCCGCCCGGGCGGACCGCGGCGTCCAGCAGCCGCGCCGAACGCAGTGTCCACTGCTCGCGGGCCGCGACCATCTCGATCGCCACCGAGACGCTGTCGAGCCGGAGCACGCCGAACGGGTTGTTGAACAGGAACCGGAGCGGCGCGGCGACCGCCCCGGCAAGATCGGCCGCGGGAGCGTCGCCGGCGACCACATCCGTCAGGGTCAGCGGGCGGGCGCCGCGTCGCGTGAGACGCATCGTCCAGCGCAGTGTCTGATTGCCCCCGGCGCCGCCGGTCTCGAGGAAGCTGTTGAGGGCCGCGATCCCGACCAGCTGCGGCGCCAGGAGGCGGTCCTCGATGCTGCCGAAGCTGAACCGCTGGCGCGCGCGCCCTGCACCCGCGATCTCCACGGTGATCGGCAGCAGCTTCGGCGTCGGCCCCAGGCGCCCCGACAACGCCGCGCGACGGTCCTGGGTGGCCGTCCCGACAGCGCGACCGCGCACGCCGAGCTTGAAGGAGGTGAGATCACTCGCGACGATGGTCGCGATGCGCGCGGTCGAGAGCGGCAGCCGCACGTCGCCCGACTGGAACAAGGGGTGGCCGAAGATGAGCACTCGATCCCGCTCCCGCCAGGTCACCGTGCCGATCGCCGACATCTGCACGTCGCCGGTCAGCACGTCCACCGCGACCGCGGAGCCGGGACGCAGCGAATCGGCGGTCGGTCCCCCGTCCGCCGCACGCCCACCCGGCGTCACCGCGAGACCGAACGGGGCGAACAGCCGCCGGGCCACGTCCTGGGTCGCCGCGTTCATCCCGCCGCACATGAGCGGGACGGCGAGGGTTCGCGCACCCGCGGCGAGGTCCAGGCCCGATGCCGCCGCCGGTGCCGGCGACCGCGATGCGTCCCTCGAACCGCGATCCTCGTCCCAGCGGAACTCCCCGAACCGCACCGAGCCCGCGGTGGGATCCGCCCCGGCGGGACCCGCGGTGCCGACGGAGTCGCCGCGGATCGGCAGATCCAGGATCGCGAGCATCTCGCCGATCGGCGTGATGCCGAAGAGCGGCTCGCGGGAGAACGACCACCCCGAGGAGAGCGCGCCGATCAACTTCCCGTCCACGTAGACCGGCGAGCCGCTCATCCCCTGGGCGACGCCGCTCCTGACCACCCGTTCGCTCGTGGCCTTCGCCAGGATGAGGTCGCCCTCGGCCCTGCCCCCCTTCATCACCGCGACGATCTCGGCCTCGAACTCCTCGACCCTCTCGCCCTCGAAGACCGTCCGGACGATCGCGCGCTGCCCCGGCCGCAGCTGGTCGGGGCCGAGGGTCGGGGTGGCGGGCACGGCGCCCAGGGAGAGCGCGGAGGCCAGCAGCACCAGTACGTGGGAGGCGGATCGGAAGGGTCGCGATATCACGATCACCTACTATATCAGAGGGTCGCTTGCGCCCCGCTCGCGCGAAGCCCTAATGTCCCCCGCCTATGTCCTCACCGTTCCTCGATCGCCTCGCGGAGGGCCCACTCCTCGCCGACGGCGCGATGGGGACCCTGCTCTACCAGCACGGGGCCTCGTTCGCGGAGAGCTTCGACGGGCTCAACCTCTCCAATCCCGCCCTGATCGAGTCCATCCACCGGGATTACCTCGGTGCGGGCGCCAGGCTCATCGAGACCAACACCTTCGGCGCCAACGCGATACGCCTTGCCCCTCACAATCTGCAGGAGAAGGCGCGGACCATTGCCCGCCAGGGCGTGAAGGTGGCGCGCGCCGCGCGCGAGATCGTGGGCATCGACGCGTTCGTGGCCGGCTCGATCGGTCCGCTCGGCAAGCCGCTCGAGCCGTTCGGACACCTCAAGGTCGCGGAGGCCGAGACGTGCTTCCGCGTGACGGCCGAGGGGTTGCTGGAAGGCGGCTGCGACTGCTTCCTGCTCGAGACGTTCCAGGATCTGAACGAGATCCTCGCGGCGCTGCGCGCGGTCCGGCTGCTGACGCTCGAGGTGCCGGTCATCGCGCAGATGACGTTCGGCGACGACGGCAAGACGTTCTACGGCCACACCGCGACCCTCGCCGTCCAGATGCTCCGTCAGGCGGGCGCCGCCGTGGTCGGGATCAACTGTGGGCTGGGACCGCAGCCGACCCTCGAGGTGCTCGAGGAGATGGTGCGCGCGGCCGAGGGCATGCCGGTCTCGGCGATGCCGAACGCCGGCCTGCCGCAGATGGTGGACGGGCGCTACGTCTACCTCTCGAGCCCGGAGTACTTCGCGGACTTCGCCGCCCGGGCCGCGGAGATGGGAGTGCGCATCATCGGCGGCTGCTGCGGCACGACCCCGGCGCACACCCGCGCGATGCGCGACCGGCTCGCATCGAGCCATCCGGTCGAGAAGCTGGCGCCGGGCGCGGACGTCCGCGTGCTCGAGCCCGCGGCGGCCCCGGTGACACTGGCGGCCCACGCCGAGGAACCGGCGCTGCTGCGCGCCCTGCGCGAGCGTTTCGTGGTGAGCGTCGAGATCGATCCGCCGCGCGGGATCAACACCGTCAAGGTCATGGAAGCCGCCCGCATGATGGCGGCGCGCGGCGTGGACTGCGTCAACATCGCCGACTCTCCGCTCGCCCGCATCCGGATGAGCGCGATGGCCCTGGCGTGGCAGATCCACCTGGCGCATCCGCGCCTCGAGGTCATCCTCCACTACACCACCCGTGATCGGAATCTCATGGGACTCCAGAGCGACCTGCTCGGGGCGCATGCGCTGGGACTCCGGAACATCCTGTGCCTGACCGGCGATCCCCCGAGCCTCGGCGACTATCCCAACGCCACCGCGGTGTTCGACACCGACGCGCCCGGCCTCATGCGCATCGTGCACCGCATGAACCAGGGGACCGACCTGGCGGGGACATCCATCGGGGCGGCGACCGGGTTCGCGGTCGGCTGCGGCGTGAATCCCACCGCCGAGGACCTCGACAAGGAGTTCGAGTACGTGCAGCGGAAGCTGGACGCGGGGCCCCAGTTCGTAATGACCCAGCCGGTCTACGAGCTGGCGTGCTGGGAGCGTTTCGTCGAGCGGCTGAGCGGGCTCACGAAGATCCCGATCATGATGGGCATCCTGCCGCTCCAGTCGTTCCGCCACGCCGAGTTCCTCCACAACGAGGTGCCCGGCATCCACGTCCCCGAGTGGATCCGCAAGCGCATGCACGAGGCTGGCAACGAGGGCCAGCGGGTCGGCGTCGAGCTGGCGCGCGACCTGCTCATCGCCTGCAAGTCGAAAGCGAACGGGGCCTACCTGATGCCCTCCTTTGGCCGCTATGAGAACTGCCTCGACGTCCTCGAAGGGGTCCGCAGTAGTCCGGGCTAGGGTCCGGTTCCGGACGCCCCGCTGATTAAACTTGGCGCGGCGCGGCCGGAGGGGTAGGAATTACCCCGCCGGGAACGATCGAGGAGGGGTGGCATGGCGGTCAAGCGTACGGCCTCAGGCAGGGTCATCGTGCTCGAAGCGATCGGTGACTTCACGGGTGGCGACGAGACCGACCGGTTGCGCGAGGCGATCCTCGCCGAGGCGACCGCCGGCAACACCCTGCTGGTCCTGGATCTCGCCCGGTGCGGCATGATGAACTCGAGCGGGATCAGCGTTCTGGTCGAGGCGTATCGCAACTACACGGCGAGGGGCGGCGAGATCCGGCTGTGCGGCCTTCAGAAGCGGATGACGAGCCAGCTCGAGACCGTCCGACTGATCAACATCTTCGGGCACCACGCGACCCAGGACGAAGCGCTGGCCGCCTTCGCCGAGCCCAAGGCTGGAGCCTAGGCGCCCGACTCCTGCTTCCATCTCGCGAGCAGGTTGAGCGCCTCGAGCGGCGAAAGCGTTTCCAGCTCGAGTTCCCGCAACCGCGCCACGACCGGATGCTCGGTCGCAGCGGACGCCCGGACCGCGCCGTCCTTCCGCCCGCGGGACGCGGCCGCGCCCGACCTCGGTTCGAGCCGCTCCGCCGTCCGTTCGGATTCGAGCTCCGCCAGCACCTCGCGGGCTCTCGCCAGCACGGACTCCGGGAGTCCGGCCATCTCGGCGACATGGATGCCGTAGGACCGATCCGCGGCCCCCTCCCCGATCCGGTGCAGGAAGACGACCGTGTCCCCCCACTCCTTCACGGTGGCCTGAACGTTGGCGAGCCGAGGCAGCCCGTCCGCGAGCTGGGTCAGCTCGTGGTAGTGGGTGTCGAAGATGGTGCGCGGGCGTGGTCCCTCCGCCGCGTGCAAGAACTCGGTGACCGCCCACGCCAGGGCGAGGCCGTCATACGTCGCCGTCCCCCGTCCCAGCTCGTCCAGGATCACGAGCGAGCGACGTGACGCCGACTTCAGAATGTCGGCGGTCTCGCGCATCTCGACCATGAATGTGCTCTCGCCCGCCCCCAGCCGGTCGGAGGCGCCGACGCGCGTGAACAGCCGGTCCACCAGCCCCACCTCGGCGCGGGTGGCGGGGACGAACGAGCCGATCTGGGCGAGCAGCACGCTCAAGGCGACCTGGCGAAGGTACGTGCTCTTGCCGCCCATGTTGGGCCCGGTGAGGAGCAGGATCTGGCGATGCTCCCCGTCCAGCCGGCAGTCGTTCGGGACGAACTCCCCGGAAGGCAGCAGCCGCTCGACCACCGGATGCCGCGCCCCTTCCAGGACCAGCCGGTCGGAGTCGGAGAGCTTAGGTCTGATCCACCCGTAGCGGGCGGCCGCCTCGGCGAGCGCGGACTCGGCGTCGAGGACGGCGAGCGCGTCGGCCGCGCGCTCCAGCTCGGCCCGCCATCGCGACGCCTCGGTCCTCAAGGCCACGAAGACCTCGTGCTCACGCGCCTTCAAGCGCTCCTCGGCGCTCACCACCTCGCTCTCCTTGGCCTTGAGCTCGGGGGTCACGAAGCGCTCGGCCGAGGTCAGGGTCTGCCGTCGCTCGTAGTCGGGCGGGACCCGGTCGAGATGAGGCCGGGTCACCTCGAGGTAGTAGCCGAACACCCGGTTGTATCCCACCTTGAGGCTCGGGATCCCGGTGCGGGCGCGCTCCGAAGCCTCGAGCGTCGCGATCCATTGCTTCCCGGAACGCGCCATGTCGTGCAACCGGTCGCGGTGCTCGTCGTAGCCTTCGCGCACGATGCCGCCCTCCCGGGCGAGCGGAGGTGGCTCGTCCACCAGCGCCCGGATGAGCGTCGCCAGAAGCTCGGGGATCCCCGCGAGGGCCGCGCGCGCGGCCGGCCTACCGGGTGCCGTCATGTCCGCAAGCCGGGCCGCGAGACCGGGCAGGCGACACAGGGTTTCGCGCATCGCCCCGAGGACGCGCGGTGTGGCCCCCTCGCACGCGAGGCGCGCCGCGAGGAATTCGAGATCGGTGAGCCCGCGCAGGC
>JBKJXJ010000394.1:0-12885 GCA_046716125.1 Candidatus Eiseniibacteriota bacterium | reverse complement strand
GCCCTGGTCTTCGAAGCGCTCAGCGACCTCGCCATCCCGCAGCTCGAGAAGCGGAAGTTCGCGGCGACCGAAAAACCCCGTCCCGGCCACCGGCATCCGGCGGCCGACTCCCGTCACATCCGGGACGAGGTCCAACGAGCGGTCTGGGAGCGGGACGGAGGACAGTGCACGTTCGTGAGCGAATCCGGCCATCGGTGCGAGGCGCGCAAACACATCGAGTTCGACCACATCGAGGCGTTCGTGCGCGGTGGCGAGGCGACGGTGGATGGCATCCGGCTGCTGTGCCGGGCGCATAACCAGTTTGAGGCGGAGCGGACGTTCGGCGCCGAGTTCATGAGGCACAAGCGGATCGCCGCGCCCGAGGCGCGCGCCGAGGCGAAGGCGCGAGCGGCGAAGGCGCGGGAGCGGGAAGCCGCGGCGGCTCGCGCACGGGCCGCGGAGGAGCAGGCGCATGAGCTGGAGGTCGTCCCCTACCTCCGATCACTCGGCTTCAACGCCCGAGAGTCGCGCGACGCCGCGGGACTTTGCAGGGACATGGCGGACGCCACGCTCGAGGATCGTGTGCGCATCGCGCTGACCCACTTTCGACTGAGAGGCACGCGGGTGGTCCCAACCGAGCACACGTCAGGAGATCGGGCTAGCGCTGCTGCGCCCTGAACATCATCACCGAGCCCACCCCGCCGAACACGATGTCGCCGAGCCACGCGGCGAGGTAGGGGGGGAGTGCTCCGTTGTGGCCGAGCGCCTTGCCGGACTGCATGAATGCGTAATAGGCGAACGAGATGGTGATCGCCAGCCCGAATCCCAGCGCGACGCTGTTCGCGCGCAGCCGGGTCGCGACCGGGGCGCCGATCAGGATGACGATGAAGTTGATGAGCGGGAACGCGAGCTTCATGTGGAGGTCCACGAGGTAGTTCGCCACGCGCGCGCCGCTGGCCCTGAGCTTGATGATGTGGGCGCGCAGCTCGAGGTAGTTCATCTGGTTCGGTCGCCGTCCCTCGCGGGCGAAGTTGTCGGGCGGCTCGGCGATCCCGTCGTAGCTCCAGCGTTCGAATGGCCTGGCCTGTTCCTCGTCCCCTTTGAACGTGCGCAGGTAGCCCGAGGAGAACACCCAGCGGCGTCCGTCCCACGTCGCCTCGGCGGCGTCGATGCGCATGATCAGCCGGCCGGCGCTGAACTGCTGCACCGAGACTTCGTGCATGCGGCGCTCCGGGATGACGTAGAGGCGCATGTAGTAGATACGCCCGCCCCCGCCCAGATAGGTGACGTCGGCCCGCTCGGTCGCGGGCCCCTTGCTGAGCCGCTGGATCTGCTCCTCGTAGATGCGGTCCCGCTCGCGGTTGGCGGCGGGCACTACGAGCTCGCCCAGCACGAGGGACACGATCACGCCGCACGCGGCGGAGACCAGGACCGGCGCCACCATCCGCACCAGCGAGATTCCGCTCGAGCGCATGGCGGTCAGCTCGCCGAACTTGTTGAGCTGGCCGAGCCCGAGGAAGGTGGCGAGGAGGAGGGCCACCGGCAGCACCTGCACGACGACCTCGGGCGCGCGGTAGAGGTAGTAGCGGATGATCAGATCGTTCGCGGCCCGGTGATCCAGAAAGACGTCGATCTTCTCGATGACGTCCACGACGGTGAAGATCCCCAGGAACCCGACGAGCCCGAGCGCGAGGTAGACCAGGAACTCGCGGAGCAGGTAGCGGTCGAGGATCCTCACGCCGGGGCCGTCCGCGCCGCCGCCTCGCGGGCGGCCGGCGGAAGCGTGGGCCGCCGATGCCAGGGCACGCGGATCTCGCACGCCCGGAGTGTCCAGTCGATCCCGATCGCCCCCAGCACGATATTCGGCAGCCACATCGCGAGCCACGGTGGGAACAGCGAGCGGCGCGCGAGCTCCTCGCCGCCGACCAGGCACGCCCAGTAGAAGATGAAGAAGCCGATCGAGAGGAAGGCCACGGCCGGCCCCGCACGCCGCACCCGCATGCCGAGCGGCGCCCCGACCAGGACGAACACGATACAGGAGACCGGGAGGGCGAACTTCTTGTGGATCTCGACCGAGAGTTCGGCGATGCGCCGGACCATCGCCTGGCGCTCGATCCGCCACAGCGCCAGCTCGGTGCCGAGCGCGGGTGTGGTGCGCTCGAGCTCGGCCAGCGCGTCGCCGCGCCCGCGCAGGCGGTTCCACAGTCCCACGACGCGGTGGGGGAGCGGTGCCGTCTCGGGCGCCAGCGCCCAGGCCGCCTCCGGGCCGACACCGACCGCGGCGGCGTGGCGGCGCTTCTCGCCCAGCTGCATGCGGTACAGTGCTGCCATGCTGTCCCGCACGGTGGCCAGGGCGCCGGCGCTCAGCTCCCGGTCGCTGCGCTGGGTGCGCACCGTGCGCTCGAGGATCGCGCCCGCGCCGGCGATGTAGATGACGTGGGTCTTGAACAGGAGCCTGCGGTACTTGCGGGTGTCGCCTTCTTCGGCCGGGAGTTCGTGGATCTCGCCGTCGCGCAGTTCCAGGACGGCGGTGCGGCCGTCTTGGGTATAGGAAAGGAATCCGCTCCTGGCCAGGATGGTGGTGGGGTGCCCGCCGGGGTTGATCTGGTAGATGGTGATCCCCTTCATCTCGTTGGTGCGCCCGTTCACCGACTGGACCAGCAGGTCGTAGCCGGGGAAGTCGGTGATGAAGACGCCTTCCTGGAGCTTCACCGTCGGCCGCATGCGGCCGATGTCGATGAGGAGGTTGGCGAAGGCATGGTTGGACTCCGGCAGGATCCGATCGTTGAAATACGTGAGGGCGGCGGTCAGCACCGCGGCGGCCAGCAGGGGGCCGGTCAGCACGCTCGCCATGTTGACGCCGCTGGCGCGAAGCGCCGTGGTCTCGTGGTCCTGGGAGAGCCGCCCGAAGGTCATGAGGACCGCGACCAGCACCGCGCACGGGGCCGACAGGGCGATGATGTAGCCCAGCGAGAGGACGAACAGCTGGAACACGATGCCGACCGCCACCCCCCGGTTGAGCACCAGGTCCAAGTAGTCGAACAGGACGTCCATGACCAGGACGAAGGTGACCACGCCGAAACCGAGAAGGAACGGAACCAAGTGCAGCCTGAGGATGTAAGAATGAAGGATACGCACGGCTGCGCAGCCTACCCCAAGGGTCGCCGGAAGAGCGACCCAAATCGGCCCTAACGGCTTTGACCACCGAGGCTTGCCCTGCTACGGTCACGCCTCGCACGCTTCCCCGGTCGCGCGCCCGGCCCTCCTACTGAATGTCACCAGCCCTGACCTTGCCGCTCGTCGGCCTGCTGATCAGCCTCCCGGGCATCCCTGGGTTCAAGAAGCTCCCCAAGCTCAGGCTGCCTCAGAAGGCGGTGGTGGACACCCTCCCCACCGTCTGGAAGTCCCATTCCCTGCTGGCGGTCGAGAACCAGTTCGTGTTCGCCGCCCTGCCGCCGATCGGGCCTCGTGGGCCGCGGTTCAAGATCACGAACGACCCGCGCCGGCTCCAGATCAGCGTGGACTCCGACTCGGGCACGGTGACCACGGTGGCCGAACTGGGTGAGGTGACGCTGGGCAATGGGACCCGGGTCCCGCTGGGCCAGTTCCACCGCGACATGGCGTACCAGAACTTCCGACGGGTGTGGGACGACCGGTCGCGGCTCAGCGTCAACACGCTCGCCGGGGGGAGTCCGGTCGGGAGCGGGCAGGCCGCCGGGCTCTCGTTCAAGCTTCCCGTCCACCTGCCCAAGATCTACTCGGGCATCTTCGGATCCGGCCAGCCGGCGATCAACGTCTCGGGCTCGGAGAACATCAAGCTCGCCGGCACCAGCGAGTGGACCAACCAGCAGACCGGCCTGCTCGGGCAGCGGCGCTCGCTGTTCCCGTCGCTGGACATGGAGCAGGATCTCGACATCCGTCTCGAAGGCCAGCTCTCGGACCGGGTCAAGGTCAACCTGCTGCAGAACTCGGCGACCCAGATCCCGCTCGCCAACAAGATCGCCATCAACTACAAGGGCGACGAGGACGATCTGGTCCAGTCCCTCGACCTCGGCAACACCAACCTCGCCCTGCCCGGCACCCAGTACGTCTCCTACAGCGGCCGCAACGAGGGGCTGTTCGGGATGAAGGCGACCACACGATTCGGGCCGCTCGACTTCACCATCCTGGCGAGCAAGCAGGAGGGCAAGAGCGAGCGGGCTTCCTACGCCGGCGGAGCGTCGAGCCAGCGGCAGACGCTCAACGACTACGACTACGTGCGCGGCGTCTACTTCCTCCTCTACGACCCGAGCGATCCGGCATTTGGCGTCCAGGAGATCGATCAGAGCAGCATCCGCCTCTATCTCGATGACGGGAACAACTACGCCAACCGGGTCAACGCCATCCGCGGCCGGGCGTTCGTGGACCCGCGCGGCGCGCTGCTCGACTCGACCGGCGCCTGCGATGGCTGTTCCACGCCGTCGGTGCGCGGCTTCTTCACCCAGCTCACCCAGGGCTCCGAGAACGACTTCGAGATCCTGAACGACGTCTACGGCCCGAGGTTCAAGGTGATCCGCATGAAGCGCGGCGTCACCGGGGAGTCGCAGCGCCTGGCCGTCACCTACAACTACCGGCAGGTGATCGGAAACCAGGCGGTCGGGCCGGTGCTGGCGATGGGGGGTGCCGACACGCTCGATACCGACGGGGAGACCGCGCGGTCGATGAAGCTGCTGCGGTCGCCGCTCAACAAGCTGCTGGCGGGGCCCGACGGGTACTTCCGGACCGACACGCTGTTCGCCGCCACCCGCGAGCTGGAGCTGCGCAACTTCTATCAGCTCGCCGGCCAGCGCATCGACCCCAAGTCGTTCAGCCTGACCATCCGTCAGGGCGTGGACGATCCGCCCGTCACCTTCATCTCGGGCCCGGCCGGCGAACCGATCCCCTACACCGAGGTCCTCGGGCTCGACAACTTCGACGAGACTCAGGGGACGCCGGTCTACCGCCAGCACGACGGCAAGGTGGACGGGACCCTGGCCGACGCCACCAGCCGCCTGTTCATCGACTATGAGAACGGGACGCTGTTCTTCTACGACCCCCGGCCGTTCGCGCCGCGCATCATCGACGACCCCACGTATCCCGCCCGCCCCTTCGACCAGTTCCTGAGCACCGTCCTGTTCCGGCGGGACTCGCTGGTGGGCGGTCCCGGCACCCCGAACGAGCGCAATCGGAACATCTACGACCGGCGCAACCCGGTCCGCTCGCAGGACAGCCAGTACTACATCGATCTCGAGTTCACCGCGTCCCGCGCCGGCAACGAGATCAATCTGGGCCGCAGCAACATCATCGAAGGCTCGGACGCGGTCACGATCAATGGCCGCCGCCTCGAGCGCGACCGTGACTACACGATCGACTACGACCTCGGCCGGGTGACGCTCAAGGCGTCCCCGGGCGCGGCGGACCAGGTCAGCGTGGACTACTCGTACGCGCCGCTCTTCCAGCAGGCCGGCCGCACGCTGCTGGGCAGCGCGTTCCGGCTTGCCGGACGTGACCGGCATCTCGGAGGCGCGTTCATGTACGAGAGCAAGAGCGCGCAGGACCTTCGCCCGCGCCTCGGCGAGGAGCCGTCGCGGGTGATGATCGGGGACCTGAACGGCGAGTGGCGCATGCGTCCCGAGTTCCTGACCCGCTGGGTGGACGCGCTCCCGGGCGTGCGCACGACCGCCCCATCCGAGTTCAACATCTCGGCCGAGATGGGGGCGTCGTTCCCCAACCCCAACACCTTCAACGAGGTGTTCATCGAGGACATGGAAGGGGTGCGCGACGCGGTCTCGCTGACGATGACCCCGGAGCGGTGGTTTCCGTCCAGCATGCCGAGCCGGATGGTCAACGGCATCCCCGACAGTATCCAGGCGTACCAGCGGAACGCCGAGGTCCACTGGTTCACGCCCCTGAACGCCGTCAAGGAACGCGAGCTCAAGCCCAACCTCACCGACGCCCAGGGCGCCCAGAACTCGCGCCAGGTGCTGGCGATCTCGGTCCCGCGCCGGCCGCCCGCGCCGTTCGCGGCCCCGGGCGATTCGCTCTGGGTCGGCCTCACCTATCCGCTCGACGCGGTGGGCCTCGACCTGTCGCGGGCCCAGTTCATCGAGCTCTGGGTGAACGACTTCCGCGACGAGACCAAGGTCCCGCGCCTGCCCGGGCAATCGCTCAAGCTGCACGTCGATCTCGGTGTGGTGAGCGAGGACCAGCGCCGCTCGCCCGGGGTGCCGGCGAAGCGCACGCTCGACAGCGAGGACCTGCTGCCGCGCGACAACCAGCTCACCGTGACCGACAACAACAACGAGGACACCGGCGTCGATGGTCTCCTCAACCCCGATGAGACCGCCGATGCGAGCCTCGTCACCTCAACCGCCGATGATCCGGCGGGCGACGACTTCGCCCAGCCCGACGTGGACAACAACGACCCGCGCCACAACCTGGATCCCGACCGCTGGCTGCGCACCAACGGCACCGAGGGCAACAAGAACGTCCGCCCGGTGCCGGACACCGAGGACCTGAACCTCAGCAACGGGCTCGATCCCGACGAGGACTATTTCGAGTACACGATCGATCTCGCCTCGTCGCCCTACCTCGCCGACTCGGTCTTCGGGTCCCGGCCGACCTACCAGAACAACGGCGAGGCGATCCCGCCCGACAACGGCTGGCGCCGCTACCGCATCCCGATCACCGACTCGCTCCGCGTGCGGTTCGGCTCGCCCGACCTGACGCTCTCGCGGCACGTGCGCGTCTGGGTGGAGGGGATCGTGACCGCCGACGATGTCGTGAACCCGGCGATCGGCGAGAAGCGGCCGATCATCATGCTGGGGGGGCTCGAGATCATCGGGAGCCGCTGGCTGGTGAGCGAGCCGACCCCGGCGCAGACGCTGTCCGGGACATCCGTGACGCTCAACTCGGTCAACAACGTGGACAACGCCGACATCTACGTGCCCCCGTTCGACCCGGGCAGCACGCGCAACGGCGCCCAGGACCTCACCCGTCGCGAACAGTCGATCGAGCTCGAGTTCAGGCGGCTGTTCCCCGGCGATACGCTCGAAGCGTTCAAGAGCTTCTCGGTCGACGAGAACTACTCGCGTTACGGCACGCTGCGCTTCTTCGTGGCGGGGTTCGACATCCCCGGATACGCGCCGCCGGTCGGGGCCGCGGTCACCGACAGCCTGTTCTACTTCGTCCGCTTCGCCTCGGACGAGAAGGGCGCCAACTTCTACGAGTACCGGGCGCCGGTGCCGAGCGCCTCGACGCCGCAGGCGATCGGCTGGTCCGACGTCACGCTCAAGCTGACTGATCTCTCGAACCTCAAGCTCGATCCCCAGTACGCGGGACAGGACACCATCATGGCGTCCGGCTCGGAACCCGGAGTCACGCTCATCGTCAAGGGCCGCCCGTCGTTCACGCGGCTGCGCCGCATCTCGGTCGGACTCATCAACCTCGAAGGGGAGACGGTCTACCCCTCGGGGCGGCTGTGGGTGGACGAGATGCGCGCCACCGACGTCGCCCGCGACCGCGGTCAGGCGCAGCGCGTGGCGATCTCGGGCCGGATGTCGAACCTCCTCGGCTACAGCTTCACCTACGATGCCCGCGACGAGGACTTCCTCCAGGTCGGCGAGACGCGCGGGAGCGGCAACCGCACCAGCAACTTCGCGGCGAGCACGAACTTCGATCTGCACCGCTTCTTCGCGGGCACCGGCATCGTGCTCCCGGTCAACCTCAGCATGTCGGGGAATCGCGCCCAGCCGCGCTACACGGCCGGGGACGACGTCGTGCGGACCGGGGCCATCGCCGAGGCGAGCGAGAGCCGGACCGACACCCGGACCTTCGGCGTGAGCTACGCCCGCACCTGGAGCGAGCGTTCGAATCCGTTCCTGCGCTACACCCTGGGCGGGATCACCGCGAACATCAGCCGGACCCACAGCGAACGCAGCAACCCCACGTCGGTGGACACCTTGCGTTCCACCTCGGCCGGGGTGGGCTACACGATCTCGCCACGCCGGCTGCTGCCGGTGCCGGTGCCCGGCACGAAGTACCGCATCTGGCCGCTGCCCGAGCGGTTCTACTGGAACTACGCGATCGCGACCCAGTCGGGCCGCACCTACGACCGCCGCCGTGACGAGGCGGGGTCGCTGGTGCTGCGCAACGCCACGGAGGGGCGCACCGCGGGCGTCACGTTCGGGGCCGCCACCCGGCCGTTCGACCTGCTCCAGCACAACTTCGAGGCGCGGCGGAACCTCACGCTGCCCGCGCACCTGCGCGAGCAGATCGGGTTCATCAACCTGGGCAGGGTCGTCCAGTGGAACCAGTCGTTCAGCTCGCGTTACTCCGCGAGCAAGGGGCCCTGGCTGCGGCCGCAGCTCAGCTGGAGCTCGAGCTACTTCCAGAACAACGGTCCCGAACTCTCGCCCGACCTCAGCGTCCGTTCCGTCAACAACACCGAGGCGGTCAACGTCTCGTGGACGCTCCCGTTCGACCAGCTGGGCACGCGCACGAGGTCGGCGCGCCCCGACACGACGCGGCGCGCCCCGCCCGCGTGGCACTCCTGGCTCTCCAGGCTCGGCGCGCTGTCGGTGGACGGCGGCGTCACCCGCAGCAGCAGCTACTCCCGCGTGACCGGCACGCCGAGTCTGCCGTACCTGGTCGGGCTCTCGGATGATCCGGGCCTGGCCGCGGACTCGATGGGGCGGGTGCGCGAGGGGTTTGGCAACTCGATCCTGAAGCACCGGACCATGCGGGGAGGGGCGCGCACGCGGCTGCTGCTCGGCCGCGGCGCGAGCATCCAGACCAACACCGACGTGACGTTGACGCGCACGGTGTCCAACACGGTCATCAACCGTTCCCGGCGCGTCCAGTATCCGACGCTCGACGTGGACTACGGCAAGTTGCCGGAGGCGATCGGGCTCCGCCGGCTGTTCGTCAATCCGAAGCTCCGGACGGTCTTCAGCCGCAACCGCACGACCGACTTCTCCAACAGTCCGACGCCGACCAACATCTCGACCAGCACCGAATGGCGCCCGCTCGTCGGCCTGACCGGAGATTTCAAGAACGGCACACGGGCCGAGTTCCGCATCCAGCACCGCGGCACCGAGGCGCAATACCGACAGGTCGGCACCTCGATCACCACCGAGGCGAACTCCGACGTGGACATGAGCCTCACCCGGTCGTACACCCGTGGCCAGAAGGTGAGCTTCCTCGGGAAGGAGAACACGGTGAAGACCAACATCACTCTGGGCCTCACCGGCGCCTACTCCCGGCGCAAGAGCGAGACGCGCCAGGCCGGCCTCGACCGGCCGTTCAACCCGGTGTCCGAGGACCGCCTCAACGTCAACGCGCGCGGCTCCTACGGGTTCAGCAACAACGTGACCGGCAACGCCGAGCTCGGGTTCAGCCAGAGCCGGGACAAGCAGACCGACATCGTCCGCCGCAGCGTCCGTGTCGAGCTGCGCGCCCAGTTCACGTTCTGATGCGCGCGGCCGGAGGTCTGCTCACGCTGGTGCTGCTCGCGAGCGTCGGCGTGCCGGCCTGTGGATCGGCGCCGCACGGTCAGGTGGACGGCGCGCGCGCCCTGGCGCGGGTCGCGAGGCAGGTGGAGGCCGGCCCGCGCATCCCGGGCGGTCCCGGGCACGCGATCGTGCGCGACTGGATCGCGGCCGAGCTGGCCCGTCTGGGCGGCACGGTCGAACGCCAGCGTTTCATCGACAGCACGCTGGCCGCGCCGCTTCCACTCGAGAACGTGATCGGGCGATTCGGTACGCGCCCCGCTTCGGGCGGCCGCGTGCTCGTGCTGGCGGCCCACTACGACACCCGCCCATGGTGCGACCAGGACCCCGACACGTCGCGGCGCGGCGAGCCCGTCCCCGGCGCCAACGATGGTGGTTCGGGCGTGGCGGTCCTGCTCGAGGTGGCCGAGCTCATGTCGCGTCGTCCGCCCGCGGTGGCGGTGGATCTCGTCTTCTTCGACGGCGAGGACCAGGGGCGCCCCGACCACGCCGAGGAGTTCTCGCTCGGCGCGAAGGGATACGCCGCGCGGCTGGGGACCCAGAGGCCGGCCGCCGCGTTCGTGTTCGACATGGTCGGCGATCGCGAGCTGAACATCCACCCCGAGCTGCGTTCGTCCGAGAAGGCCGCCAATCTGGTGGCGATGGTGCTCGAAGGCGCGCGGGCGACCGGAGCGCGCGGCTTCCAGCCGCGGCCGCGCCATCGGATCACCGACGACCACGTCCCGCTCCTCGATGCGGGGGTGCCGGCCGTGGACATCATCGACTTCGATTACGGCGCCTGGCACACCCACCGCGACGGCATGGATCAGGTCTCGGCCGGGAGTCTGGCCGAGGTCGCTCGCGTCGCGGCATGGCTCGTGTACTCGAGCCCGCTCGCCCGAACCCGCTAGCCGATTGGCCGCGTGGGGCTTCGGCCCCGGCCGAACCCGCCCCGGGACCTCCGCGGGAGGGGTGTGCCTGCCCCCCGGTCCAATCCTCGCTTGCCCCTCCTGCCGGCCTCCTGTACCTTGTCGGCCAGGAGTGGTGCAGGCGCGACCACTCCGTTTTTTGTCTTGTGCACCGGTGTCGCTCGGGAGCCCGATTTGGAAGTACGAGAAGAGGTTCGCCAGTTGGCGGATCCCCTCGCCGTGGAAGATGGACTGGAGCTGGTTGACGTCGAACTGGTGGTCCAGGGGGGCCGGCGGACGATCCGTGTCCTGCTCGATCGCCCGGGCGGCGTCCGCGTGGCGGATTGCGCTCGTTTCAGCCGACGGTTGTCGGATTGTCTGGAGATGAATCAGACGGTCGCGGGTCCCTACTTCCTGGAGGTCAGTTCGCCGGGTGTCGATCGGCCGATCCGGACGCTGGACGCGGTCCAGCGTTTCGCCGGGCAGCGGGCCGCACTGACCACCACGGTGGCGTACGAGGGGCGACGCCATTACGAAGGCGAGCTGCTGGGTCCCAGCGAAGGCCGGGCCGGGATCCGAACCGATGAAGGCAACGAACACTGGTTTCCGTGGGTGGAGGTGAAGACCGCCCACCTGGTCGTCGATCCCTGGGCGCGGTCGCGCCAGGGCGGAGGTCCGCGATGAACTACGAGATCCTGGACGCGCTGAGTCAGATCACGCGCGAGAAGAGCGTCGACCGGCAGCTGCTGGTCGAGACGCTCGAGGCCGGGCTCGCGAGCGCGGTCCGCAAGAAGCACGGGGCCACCGCCGACGTCGAGGTCAACTTCTCGAACGATACCGGCGCGATCACCGTGGCGCTGCGCAAGACCGTGGTCGAGACCGTCGAGGACGCCTCGCTTCAGCTCACCCTCGAGGAGGCGCGGGCGCACAAGCCCAACGCCCAGATCGGCGACGTGCTGACCTTCCCGCTGCCGATCGCGGAGTTCGGTCGCAACGCCATCCAGACCGCCAAGCAGGTGCTCATCCAGCGTGTGCGCGAGGCGGAGCGCGACCGCGTGTTCAAGGAGTACTCGGACAAGATCGGCACCTTGGTGCGGGGCGTCGTGCAACAGGTGGACCGCGGCAACGTCATCGTCAAGCTCGACCACTCGGAAGGGTTCCTGCCGGCGCGCGAACAGATCCCGCGCTCCTATCACCGGCAGGGCGAGTACGTGCGTGCGGTCGTCACGATCGTGGACAAGTCGGCGAAGGGGCCGCAGGTCATCCTGTCGCGCACCCATCCCGAGTTCCTCCGCCGTCTGTTCGAGAACGAGGTGCCCGAGATCGCCGAGGGGATCGTCGAGGTCAAGGCGGTCGCGCGCGAGGCCGGCTTCCGCTCGAAGATCTCGGTCTACTCGACCGATCCGCGGGTGGATGCCGTCGGTTCGTGCGTCGGCCTCAAGGGTTCGCGTGTGCAGAGCATCGTGCGCGAGCTGGGCGGCGAGCGCATCGACATCGTGCCGTGGTCGCAGGATCCCAGCGTGTTCGTGTCGCGAGCGCTGTCCCCGGCCAAGGTCATGGACGTGCGCGTCCAGGAGGCCGAGAAGCGCATGATCGTGATCGTCGCCGACGACCAGCTGTCGCTCGCGATCGGCAAGGGCGGTCAGAACGCCCGCCTGGCGGCGCGGCTCACCGGCTGGAAGATCGATCTGAACTCGAAGAGCGAGGAGAAGAAGCGTCAGGACCTGGAGCGCGCCAACCGGATCGAGATCGAGAAGCTCGAGCTGGGCGAGGCCACCACCGAGCGACTCATCTCGGCGGGCATCGAGACCGTCCACGAGCTCGCGGCCACGCCGCTCGAGAAGCTGATCGAGATCCCCGGCATCGGCGAGAAGACCGCCGAGAAGCTGCTCGCCGCCGCGACCGAGTACATCGCGGCGCATCCACCGGTGGTCCTCGAAGCGCCGGCCGCAGAGCTGGCGTTCACGCCGGAGATGGAGCCGGCGGCCGAGCCGCAGAACGGCGGGGGCGGGAGTGCGTCCGACGTGATCCCGCCCTCAGAGCCTGCGGCGGGCGAGCCCGTGGCCGGCGAGCCTGTGACCGGTGAGCCCGTGGTTGGCGAGCCCGTGGCCGGCGAGCCCGTGGCCGGCGAGCCTGTGACCGGTGAGCCCGTGGTTGGCGAGCCCGCAACTGCCGAGCCCGTGGTTGGGGAGCCCGCGACGGGAGAGACCCCGTCCGACGAACCCGCCGGCGCGACGCCGGGAACCGCGGGCGAGGAAGGAGAGCGCCGTGGCTAAGGCGCCCGCGCTCAAGAAGCCGCGCGTCTACGAGGTCGCCAAGGATCTCGGCATGTCGAGCGAGGCCGTGCTCCAGATCGTCAAGCGTCTCGGGGTCGAGGCCAAGAATCACATGAGCACCCTGCTCCCCGAGACGGTCGAGAAGATCCGCGCCGAGATGGCGCAGGAGACGACCGCGGTCAAGGAGGGGCTGGCCCGCAAGCATGAGCACGAGCT
>JBKJXJ010000393.1:0-2809 GCA_046716125.1 Candidatus Eiseniibacteriota bacterium | reverse complement strand
CGATCCACGCGATCGGCGACCGCGCCGTCCGCTCGGCGCTCGACGCCTTCTCCGCCGCGCGGCTCGAACCCGGCAGGCCGGCCCTGGCGCCCCGGATCGAGCATGTCCAGCTGCTCGATTCGGCCGACCTCCCGCGCTTCGCTTCGCTCGGCGTGGTGGCCAGCATGCAACCGCTCCACTGCACGAGCGACATCGACAACGCCCGGCGTCACTGGGGCGCCCGTGTCGAGCGGTCCTACCCGTGGCGGAGTCTGCTCGATTCCGGCGCGTCCCTCGCATTCGGTTCCGATGCTCCGGTCGAGCCGCCGTCCACCGCCGCCGGACTGCACAGCGCCGTCACGCGGCAGCGCGCGGACGGCACGCCGCCCGAAGGGTTCACGCCCGGCCAGCGGCTGACGCTGGATGAGGCGCTGACCGCCTACACCGGGGCTCCGGCGCTTCTGGCCGGCGCGTGGCCACGCCTCGGGCGCATCGCGCCGGGCGCGACCGCCGATCTCGCGGTCTGGAACGCCGATCTGCATCGGCAGGAGCCCGCCTCGCTCGCGGCGGCGAAGGTCGTGGCGACGGTGATGGAGGGCGCGATCGTGTTCCGCCGGGGCGATCGGGAGTCGGCCGGCGCGAACGCGGCGACCGGCGCGGGCGCCGCGATCGCGACAACCGGGGCGCGGGAGGCGTACCGATGACCGTCCGCTACGGCGAGCTGACGGACGTCGAGCTGGTGGGCCTCGCCCAGGGGGGCGACACGCGCGCGTTCGACGAACTGGTGGTGCGCTACCGCGACAAGGTGTACCGGCTCTCCTACAAGATCCTCCGCAACGAGGACGACGCATCCGAGGCGCTCCAGGACGCCTTCACGTCCGCGTACCGCGGGCTCAAGAACTTCAAGTCGGAATCCACCTTCTCGACCTGGCTCTACCGGGTCGCGACCAATGCCAGCTTGATGAAGTACCGCAAGCGGCGGGACGACCATGTTTCGCTCGAGCAGTCGCAGAGCCACGAGCGCGACGCCGAGCCGCTCGCCATCCCGGACTGGTCGCAACAGCCGCTCGAGGAGCTGCTCGACAGCGAGACGCGCGAGGTCATGGAGGAGGGGCTGCGCCGGCTGCCCGAGGATCTGCGCACCGTCTTCATCCTGCGCGACGAGGACGGCCACTCGAACGCCGAGGTCGCGGAGATGCTCGACCTGACGATCCCGGCGGTGAAGTCGCGGCTTCACCGCGCCCGGCTCGTGCTGCGCGACCGGCTCGACCGCTACTTCCGGGACCGGATGACGCGCAAGGACCGACCGCCCGATGCCGGGGGCGTCAGCGGCCCAGACTCAGCAGGATGACGGCGGCGAGGGCGAGGCGGTAGACGAAGAACCCGCCGAAACCCGCCCGACCCAAGAATCGGATGAGGCCACGGATGGCGAAGAACCCGGTGACGGCGGCGGAGATCACGCCGATGGCGAGCGTGCTCGCCGGCAGGTCGGGGGAGAGGTCCCGCATCTTCAGCAGGCCGGCGCCGAAGGTGATGGGCGTCGCCAGCAGGAACGAGAACCGCGCCGCAGAGACCTTGGCCAGCCCGCAGGCCCGGCCCGAGGTGATCGTCACGCCCGAGCGGGACACTCCGGGCACCAGCGCCAGGGCCTGGGCCGAGCCCATGATGAGGCTGGTCCCCCAGCCCGGATTCTTCAGTTCCCGGCCGACCGGGCGCGACCGGTCCACCCACCAGAGCAGGAACCCGAACACCGCCAGGGTCGCGGCCTGGATCGGCAGCGCCCGCAGCGCGGAATCGGCCAGGTCCTCGAGCAGCAGCCCCGCGATCGCGGCCGGGACCGAGGCTACGGCGAGCTTGAGCCAGGTGCCGCGCGCCGTGGCACGCTCCGGGGCGGATCCGGCGATCGCGTCGCGGGCGAGGGTCACCCAGTCCTTCCAGAAGGCGGCGAGCAGGGCGAGGAGCGTTCCCCAGTGGAGCGCCACGTCGAAGGCGACGCCGGCATACGGCCATCCCAGCAACGTCGGGACCACGTACAGGTGGGCGCTGCTCGACACGGGGAGGAACTCGGTCAGGCCTTGGACCGCGCCGAGGACGGCCGCCTGGAACGGGGACATGGGGCGCGACCCTAGCACGCGACCCCAGGTGCGTCCACGCGGGCCGGGCGTCGGCGGAGTGTCCCACGCGACGATCGGCGAGGGGATCGCGCCGGCGATCCGATGAGCGAGGAGATCCGGGTCGCTCGCCGCGCCGGGGTGGTCGGCGCCGCCACGTTCCTGTCGCGCGTGCTGGGTCTCGTGCGCGAGCAGGTCATGGCGGTGCTGTTCGGCGCCGGGCTTGCCACCGACGCGTTCAACGTCGCCTTCCGGATCCCCAACCTGCTGCGTGATCTGTTCGCCGAGGGCGCGATGTCGTCGGCCTTCGTGCCCACGTTCACCGCGGTGCACCAGCGCGAGGGCGAGCGCGAGGCGTGGGCGTTCGGCCGCCAGCTCATGATCATGCTGCTGATCGTCCTGTGCGTCCTCTGCGCCGCGGGGTATGTGCTGGCCCCGTGGCTCGTCCGGCTGTTCGCGCCCGGGTTCGGCGCCATCCCCGGAAAGCTCGAGCTGACCGTCACGCTCACGCGGATCATGCTGCCGTTCCTGCCGGCGGTGGCCCTGGCCGCGGCGGCGATGGGCATGCTGAACGCGCGGGGCTCGTTCGCCGTGCCGGCACTCGCGCCGGCGATGCTCAACCTCGGCATGATCGCGGGCGGCGTGGCGCTCATCCCCGTGGTCGAGCGCTGGGGGCAGCCGGCGATCGTGGCGATGGCGCTCGGCGTGGTGCTGGGCGG
>JBKJXJ010000392.1:0-13516 GCA_046716125.1 Candidatus Eiseniibacteriota bacterium | reverse complement strand
CCGCAGGGGGCGTCCGAGGCTCGAGGGAGCCAGGGATGGCGGAGCGAGCCTCGGATAGAGTGAGCCTCGTCAGGATGACGAGGCGAACGTACCCCGGAGGCGTCCCTTCGCTTTCAAACGGCTCTCGGCGTTGGGCGGAAGCACCCTGCGCTGGTGACGGGTTGGCGGTCCCGTCGCCACTCGACTATCTTAGCCGGTCCATGACCACCCCCACGCTGCCCGCGGCGCCGCACGGCGCCGCCTCGTCCGATCGGGAGCCCGGAATGTCCGATGTGTACGTCTACTCGTTCGGTGAGGGTCGCGCCGACGGGAACACGTCGATGCGCGATCTTCTCGGTGGCAAGGGGGCCGGCCTCGCCGAGATGACCAACGCCGGCGTGCCGGTGCCGCCGGGATATACCATCACCACCGCCGTGTGCCGCGCGTGGTATGCCCAGGGGCAGAAGCTGCCGGGCGGCTTCGAGGAGCAGCAACGCGAGGCGCTGGCGCTGCTCGAGCGCCGGATGGGCAAGAAGCTCGGCGATCCCAGGGACCCGCTCCTGGTCTCGGTGCGTTCGGGCGCCAGGTTCTCGATGCCCGGGATGATGGACACCATCCTGAACCTCGGGCTCAACGACCGCTCGGTGCGGGGGCTCGCGGACCGCGCCGGGAATCCGCGCTTCGCCTGGGACTGCTACCGGCGGTTCATGCAGATGTTCGGCTCGGTGGTGCTCGGGCTCGAGAAGCACGAGTTCGAGGAGCACCTCGAGCGTTTCAAGCACAAGCGCCGCGCCCGCACCGACCAGGATCTCAGCGCCGAGCACCTCGAGGCGCTGGTCGGCGAGTTCAAGGCCCTGGTGCGCCGCCGCGCCGCGCGGGAGTTTCCTCAAGATCCGGCCGAGCAGCTCGCGCTCGCGCGCGACGCGGTGTTCCGGTCCTGGATGAACGACCGGGCGATCTACTATCGCCGTCAGAACCGGATCCCCGACGACATCGGCACCGCGGTCAACGTGCAGGCGATGGTGTTCGGCAACCTCGGGCCCACCTCGGCCACCGGCGTCGGGTTCACGCGTGATCCCGCCACCGGCGAGAACCGTTTCTATGGCGAGTACCTGACCAACGCGCAGGGCGAGGACGTCGTGGCGGGCGTGCGCACGCCGCAGCCCATCGAGGGTCTCGCCGACGAGATGCCGGCGGCCTACCGCCAGCTGCGCGAGATCACCGCGCGGCTCGAGAAGCATTATCGCGACGTGCAGGACTTCGAGTTCACCATCCAGGACGGCACGCTCTACCTGCTCCAGACGCGCACCGGCAAGCGCACGGCCCAGGCGGCGGTGCGGATCGCGGTCGAGATGACGAACGAGGGCCTGATCACACGCGATGAAGCCGTGATGCGGGTGGACCCGGCATCGCTCGACCAGCTCCTGCATCCTCGCTTCGATCCCAGGGCGAAGCTGCCGGTGATCGCGACCGGTCTCGCCGCCTCGCCCGGCGCCGCGGTCGGGCGCGCCGTGTTCGACGCCGACCGCGCGGCGGAGATCGGGGACAAGGAGCGCGTCATCCTGGTGCGTAAGGAGACCACGCCCGACGACATCCACGGCATGGACGCGGCGCAGGGCATCCTCACCGCGACCGGCGGGGCCACCAGCCACGCCGCCGTCGTCGCGCGCGGCATGGGCAAGCCGTGCGTGGCCGGAGCGAGCACCATCCGCGTGGACGATCGCACGCGCACCCTCACCGCCGACGGGCACGTGGTCAAGGAGGGCGACTGGCTCTCGCTCGACGGCTCCACCGGCCGCGTCATGCTGGGCCAGGCCCCGACCATCCCGGCCGAGGTGAGCGGCGAGTTCGGGATCTTCATGGGCTGGGCCGACGCGCTGCGCCGGCTCAAGGTGCGCTCGAATGCCGACATCCCGCGCGACGCGAAACAGGCGCGCGGGTTCGGCGCCGAAGGCATCGGGCTGTGCCGCACCGAACACATGTTCTTCGCCGAGGAGCGGCTGCCCCACGTCGTGGCGATGATCATGGCAGCGCCCGAAGCCAAGGCGCTCCAGGACGAGCTCAAGGCGAAGACCGCGCAGCTCGATGGGGCCGGGGGTCCCACCGCGGCCGCGCTGCGCAAGGAGGTCCTGGCGCTCAAGCGCCGCATGGCGGCGCCGATGAAGGCCTATCACGGGGCGCTCGCCAGGCTCCTCCCGTTCCAGCGCGCCGACTTCCGGGGACTGTTCATGGCGATGGACGGCTATCCGGTCACGATCCGCACGCTCGATCCGCCGCTGCACGAGTTCCTGCCCAAGCGGGAGGAACTCATGGTCCAGGTCGAGGTCATGCGCCGCGACTGGGAGCGGGCGCGCAAGCGGAACAAGCGCGCGCCGAAGCCCCCGAAGCTCGCGAAAGTCGAGCGCATGCTCGAGCGCGTGGAGGCCCTGCACGAGTTCAATCCCATGCTGGGGCACCGCGGCTGCCGGCTCGGCATCACCTATCCCGAGATCACCGGCATGCAGGCCCGCGCCATCTTCGAGGCAGCCTGCGAGTGCGCGAAGAAGGGCGTGCGGGTGATCCCCGAGATCATGATCCCGCTGGTCGGACACGTCGCCGAACTGGCCGACCAGGCCGCGCTGGTGCGGACGGTCGCCGAGGAGGTCATGACCAGGCGCGGCGTACGCGTCGAGTACCTGGTCGGGACCATGATCGAGGTGCCGCGCGCCGCGGTGACCGCCGACGAGATCGCCGGCGAGGCCGAGTTCTTCTCGTTCGGCACCAACGACCTCACCCAGATGGCCTTCGGGTTCTCACGCGACGATGCCGGCAAGTTCCTGCCCGAGTACGTCAACCGGGGGATCCTGGCCGGGGACCCGTTCGTCTCGCTCGACACCGTCGGCGTTGGCGCCCTGATCCGCTGGGCGGTCGAGCGCGGGCGGGACAAGCGACCGGGGCTCAAGGTGGGGATCTGCGGCGAGCACGGGGGAGACCCCGCAAGCGTCGAGTTCTGTCACGACGCCGGGCTCGACTACGTGTCGTGCTCACCCTTCCGTGTCCCGATCGCGCGCCTGGCCGCGGCCCAGGCGGCAGTGCGGGGCCGGGCGATCGGCAGTGATCAGCGCTGACACCGCGCGACGCCTGACGGCGCCGACGTGCCGGTGATCCTGACCTACGAGTGCGAGGCGTGGACCGCCCTCGACAAGCGGCGCCGGGCGAAGCGGGCGTCCGACCTCTGAACGGGTCGCTCCTCGACGTTGCCGTCCTGATCCCCGCGCTCAACGAGGAACCCTCCCTCCCCGGCGTCCTCGCCTCGATTCCGAATTCCGGTGACGGCTGGACCCTGCGATCGGTCGTGGTGGTGGACAACGGTTCCACCGACCGGACGGCTGCGACCGCGCACGCGGCCGGTGCGACGGTGATCCCCGAGCCACGGCGCGGTTACGGCGCCGCCTGCCTTGCGGGCCTCGCCCTCCTGCGCGCGCGGCCGCCCGACATCGTCGTGTTCCTCGATGCCGATGGGAGCGACGATCCCGGCGACCTGCCGAGCCTGGTCGGGCCCATCCGCGAGGGCCGCGCCGATCTGGTCATCGGATCGCGCGCGCTGGGCGAGCGCGATCCCGGCGCGCTCACCCCGGTCCAGGTGTTCGGCAACCGGCTCGCCGCCCTGCTGCTGCGCCGGCTGTTCGGCCTCGGCGCCACCGACCTCGGACCGTTCCGCGCGATCCGGTGGGAGGCGCTCGAATCGCTCGGCATGCGCGACCAGGACTACGGCTGGACGGTCGAGATGCAGGCGCGGGGCGCGCGCGCGGGACTCCGAGTGCTCGAGGCGCCGGTGCGCTACCGGCGGCGCATCGGCCGCTCCAAGATCTCGGGCACGGTGCGTGGGGTGCTGGGGGCGGGATGGAAGATCCTGTACATGATCGCCCGGGTGCGGCTTGGGGGGTGAGGGCACCGGCCATCGGGAGCGGGGTCGATCCAGGTCATCCACGATCCCTACGTCCCTGGGGTGTGCGCTCGCGCCGCTCACGACTGCGCCCTCGTTTTGTGTCCGACGGGGTCGGCGGGATACGCTCGGACGGATGGCCGACCTTCACTTGGGCAATGCAGCCCCTCCGGAGCCTCCTGGTCACCCGAGTTCTCGCCGGGTGGCCGCATGGGTCCGCCTGCTGGAAGGCAAGGCCAGCCCTGGGCGTTTGCGAATTCTCTCTCTCGGCAGTGACGCCGCCCCGCTCGCCCTGGCGCTTCGGAACCGGGGGCATGAGGTCGTCGAGCTGCGTTCCGAGGGGGCAGAAGAGGCGTTGGGAGAGATCGCGAGGTCCTCGCCCGGGACGTTCGATGCCGCTTGTGCGCTGGGGTTCGTCGAGCGACTCCGTTGGGATCGCTGGGCGCTCCAGCAGGTCCATCGGGTCCTTCGCGACGGCGGCACCGTTCTGCTGGCGGTCCCGGATCTCTACAGCCTGAGATCGCTGGTCAGCCCGCGGTATGTGGCCGCGAAGCTCACGAAACTCCTCCAACGGGGCGGGCGGGGCGGGGGCGGACCATCCTCGGACCTCGCACGCGAGGCGTTTCGATCGTACTCCGCTCCGACGGTTCCGGACGACCATCGAGCGTCTTGGCTACGAGCCGCTGCGATGGTCGGGGCTCGGGATGCGACCGTCGCGAGGTCTGGCGGTCGGCGGGACCTGGCCACCGACGCACCACCTGGTCCTGGCTCGCAAACGCCCGGCCTCTGCTGTGCCGGATCCCAGGGTCGCAATGCGACGCTTCGAATCTGAAAGCCGGACGTTCCTGGAGCTCCGGGAGCGGTGGCGTCGCGAGCACATGCCCGCGGATGGGAGGCCGCGTCCGCTCGAGGCCGACCGATTCGCCGGGGCGCACGTCCTGGTGCTTGCTCCCCACCCGGACGACGAGATCATCGGCTGCGGCGGCACGCTCCTGAGGCTGGTACAGGCCGGAGCCAGGGTGACCGTTCTCCAGGCCACGGACGGTTCCGCCTCGGCGGCGCTCGAGGACGCCCCGCCCGCGATCCAGCGGACGATCCGGCTCGACGAGGCCCGCGCCGTGGCGGAGGCCGCCGGCTTCGAGCCCACGATCTTCTGGAATGAGGACAACCGGGCGTTCCGGTCTCGCAACGAGCTGGTCGCGCGGCTCCGCGAAACGCTGCGGGAGACCGCGCCGGCGCTGGTCTTCACGCCCTTCATCGCCGACATCCACGCCGATCATCGGACGCTCAACCAGATCCTCGCCGGCGCCCTCGAGGGTCTTCCAGGGCGCGACACGACCATTCTCGGCTACGAGGTGTGGAGTCTCGCACCCGCAAACGTCTGGTGCGACGTCTCATCGTGCATGCGCGACGTCGAGCGCCTGCTCCTGCTCTACGAGACGGCGATGAAGGTGGATGACTTCATCCACATGTGCTCGACGAGGAACCGCTACCACGCGCTGACCCTGGCCGGTGCGCCGGGCTACGCCGAGGCGTTCTTCGCCACCGATGTCTCCCGATTCCGAGAGCTGATGGACCGCGTGTCACGGGGTGCTACTTGGCGACCGACTCCGTGACGCCGGATTCGCCCCGGTACCGGGCTTTGAGTGCGCCAAAGGTATGGCGTGCGGTCGGAGTCGGCCCAGGGACGAAGATCAGCACTTGCCTGTTGGTAAAGTCGCCGACGAAGAGCGTCCCGTCCGGCGCCTGGACGACCGAGAACATGGTCGCTGTCGTGAATGCGTAGCCGGGCACGTTGGGTCCGATCGTCCACAACACGGATCCAGCGGGTGAGAAGCACCTCAAGCGCTTGAGTCCGTAGTCGGCGACGAAGAGCTGCCCGTTTCTGTAGGTGACCTGTTGGGCCCAGGTCGCTCCGTTCGGGAACGAGCCTTGGGGAACGCCGGCAGACGAAAAGATCTGGATGTTTCCATTGAACATCTCGGTGACGAACACCTGTCCACCACCGTATGCCAGACCGGCCGGGTGATTCACGTACCACTCGGCGAGCAATGCGCCCGTGCTCGTGAACTTGCGCACCTTGTTGTCCTGGTCGAGCGTGACGTAGATGTTGTCCGACTCGTCCACCGCAATCCATGCCGCCCGTTGTCCACCGGTCGCGAACTGGGACATGAACACGCCGGCCGCGGAGTACCGAAGCACCCGACGATTGTAGTAATCGGTGAAGACGATCGACTGGTCGCTCAGGACCCCGATGCCGTAGCTCTCGATAGCACCCCCGGGGTTGAACGTGCTCATCGGGACCCCGCCCTGGGAGAAGACGCGAAGGCCGACACCGTTGTACTCGTCCGCGATGTAGAGCGAACCGCCGGCGTCGAGTGCGAGGCCCAGCGGGATCCCCACCGAGTCCCAGGAGCCGATGAACACGGGCGGCTGGCACGCGGCGTCGCGCGGTCCGCTGACCGTCGCAAGGAGCGCGATGCAGGCAACCACTGAGGCGTTGAACCAAAAGCGGTGCATTGTGGCCTCCTCTGCTGGGTGGGAACCCGGACGATGTCATTGTAAGTGGCCGCGCCCGGGCATGTGAGTGAATTCAGGAGGCGGTCGCGAATCGGAAGCTCACCGTCATGCAAAAGGGCCGCTCCTCGGCCTGCGAATGCATCGTTCTGCCCTTGGCGGGGCCTCCCGGAGGGCGTCAAATGACCGCAGTCGAGGCTCTTGCCGAGGTTGGAGCCGGTGGCCCCCGGGAGTCGATCGTACCTGAACCGCCGGCGCCGATGGCGCCGCATGGGTTGGGGGCCTAGTCGCTCGACCGTTCCGGCCGCGGCAAGTGAACGGATACCTTGCGCGTCAGGTCGTCGATCAAATCGAACCCATCCCAGGCCACCTCGAATGAGAGTGCCTCGCCGATCGGGACGATCCGGTCCACGCCGCGCGCCCCAATCCGGGCTGCGAGTCCGATCAGCGTGTCGGGATCGAAGCCGAAGTAGGTCACGGTCTGGTCCTCCTCCGAGGCGAACGCCTCGAGCTGCCCGAGGCCGTCGATTCGCGCATGCCGGATCAGGCCTCCCCCGCAGATCCGCTTGTCGAGCGCTCGTGAGTCGAGCATGCGGATCCCGATGAAACCCGGATGCTCCAGTCCGACGCGTACGTCCGCGGCCGCCGCGACGCCAAAGGCATGGACCAGCCGGTGCACCGCATTCGAGGAAGAGGGCACGTAGCTCCGGCGCTCGACTTCGGCCTGCAGCCGGTCCTCGAACTGCCCGATCGCCGCCTTCCACCCTGGTTCGTCGCCCACCCAGAAGACGATATGCGGCGACGAGCAGGCCATCTGATCGAACCAGAACAGGTCGTTGAAGAAAGCGCCAGCCAGTCGCTCGCGCTCTTCCGCCTTCGCGGCCAGATAGCGCTTCAGGTTCACGATTGCGTAGGAGAACTTGCTCCCGAACACCCGCTCGCTGGCATGAGGATTCAGGGGCAGCGGCCGGAGCGCGGCAATGGTTTCGTTGCCGCCCCAGAGGATGCGGTGCGTGCACCACGCCGAGAACCGGCCGGTCACCTCGTCGTCGTGCTCGTAGGTGACGAACCGGTTGCTCGCGGACAGCTCGGGATGGTCCTCCGCAACGCCGCTGACGACGCGCAGCATGGCCTGGACGGCGGTAGTGGGATCGTGGGACACACGCACGACATTGGCGTTGCCGCAAAGGTAGGAGAGCACCCATGAATAGACGAACAGGGTATCGACGTTTGAAGGCGCCACGTGGAACACCCGGCCGACCGGGGCCCGTACCAGCGTCGGGTCGGCCGCCTGCCTGCGCTCGAATGCCGCCTTGAAGCGTGAGACGGCGGCGGGCCGCATCCAATAGCCCACGGCGACGCTCGCAGGGTCGCGGCGCAGCCATGGGTCCTTGAGAAAGCGCGCGGAGAGGACGCCGACGATCTCGCAGCGCCGGGCGGAAAAGGGTTCCTGATGCAGCCCTCTCGATGCCTCGAGGAAGCCGGCCAGCCCCGTGGTCGCGTCGGCCGGAGCGAGGACGCGGACCCTGGCGTCCAGGATCTCGCGCGGAGCGTCGGGCGCGCGGTCGTTCACGGAGAAACCGCCCGGATGGGCTGGAAGGTGTCGCTGCATCCTCGCAGCTCGGACTCGGGGACCCGACCGAGCATCTCGAAGTAGCGTCCCTTCATGGAAAGGTCCGGCGCATCGCATCCGCGGATCACGCCGAGATCCTCGGTAAGGATCGAGTGTCCCGGATAGCTCACCGGCAGCGAGCTCAGCACTTGGATCAGGCCGACCTCGCCATCCGGGACCGGGGCGAGGGTCACGGGATCGCGGATGATGACGTCGGTATAGATCGGTGCGTGCAGGTAGTGGAGGTCGTTCTCGAAGTACACACCGCCCACCTGTTCGGCCATGCCGTAGAAGTTGATCACGGAACGGATCCCCGTCAGCGTTCTCAAACGATCGCGAAAGTCCCGCGGGCTGACCGCCAGATCTTGGAGTTTCTTCCAGCCCCCGGTATGGACCAGCACGGCCTTGCTCAGGTCGAGCGAGAGCCCGCGCTCCTCGAGGGCCCGCACGAAGGAGGACCACACCATGTAGGTGAACCCGAACAGAAGGATCTTCCCACCGCGGGCCGCCGCCAGATAGTCGAGCAGGCCCCGGTCATCGAGACTCATGTCCTCCCGCAGCGCGTAGAAGGGCCGGCGGCCGAACTGGGCCATGCCGAGGATGCCGGCGCCCCGCGCGGAGTGGGATTTGCGATCCCGGACCACCCCCTCGTGATCGAGGATCACCATGGGAAGCCGGTCCTTTCCGAGGAAGTGCTGGACGATCTTGACCAGGACGGCCGACTGGATCCGGGCGGTCTCGGCGTCCAGGTAGACCCGGCTCACGTTCTGCCCGGCGGTGCCGCTCGAGGTCAGCACCTTGATGATCTCCGAATCGGCGACGCTCTTGAGATCGTGGGTCTTGAACAACGAGACCGGAAGGAACGGCACGTCTTCGAGCCGGCCCTCGGAGCGGGACCCTCCGGATCCTCCCGCGAGTCCCCCGAACACCCGATCCACGATGTCCCGATAGGTGGCGCAGCTCTGGTAGTGGTGCTGGGTCAGAGCGCCCAGGGCTCGCGACAGCACCGCATCCTTCTGCGGCTGCCCGAGACTGTAGGGCGGGGTTGCGAGCAGATCCTGCGCCGGGCTTCTCAACCGTTACGCTCGAGCGCTTCCAGCGCCTGGTAGTTCTTCTTCCCCGAGGAGGTCAGCGGCAGCGATGCCGACCGGCGGACGTCGATCCAACGGGGCGGCACGCCCAGGAAGCGCGCGACATGGTTCGCCAGGACCTCGATGTCGAGGTCCGCCGCCGTCTCGACGACCAGCAGGATACGATCGCCCCGGTCGAGCGCTGCCGCCCGCACAGGGAAGCTCGACTCCATCTCCCGCTCGACGTCTTCGAGGCTGATGCGATTGCCGAACAGCTTCGCGAAGCGCTTGAGCCTCCCGACCACCGTGAAGAATCCGTCCGGATCCACCCGCCCGAGATCGCCGGTTCTCAGGACCCCATGCTGGACGTCACCGAGCTCCAGATCCTCCCGGGTCTCCGCATATCCCATCATGACGTTCGGCCCGGCATAGACTAGCTCCTGGACGCCTTCCATGTTCTCCACCGGAGCGAGGCTCAGCTGCCCACCCGGGATCGCGATCCCGACCGATCCGATCTTATCCTCGAGCCGTTCGGGCGGCACGTAGGAGATGCGCGCCGTCGCCTCGGTCTGGCCATACATGACGAAGAACCGGACGCCCGCGGTCTGAGAGCGCTCGTGGAACGCGGAGATCAGGTCCGGGCGCAGGGCGCCTCCCGCCTGGGTGAGGGTGCGCAGGCCGGGATGGCGGGCGGGGTCGAAGCGCAGCCGATGCAGGGTCTCGTACATGTAGGGGACCCCGGCGAACGACGTGCAGCGATGCTCGTCGACGATGGTCCAGAACTCCCGACGCAGGAACGAATCCGGGACCAGGACGACCGAGCCGCCCGCGACCAGATGCGAGTGGAGAACGGACAGTCCATAGGAGTAGTGTGTCGGCAGGCTCTGGATCGCCCGCTCGTCCTGGGTCAGCGAAAGGTACTCCATGATGGCGACGGCGTTGGACTCGAGGTTGCGGGACGAGAGCCGGACCAGCTTGGGGCTACCGGTCGATCCCGAGGTGGTCAGGAGCAGGGCGAGATCGCCGTGCACCGCCGGCCGTTCGCCGCGCTCGCTCCGCCAGAGTCGGTACTCGGATCCCGGGATCGGTTCGACCCGATATCCGGACGGAGCGTCCAGCCCCGGGGGCAGCAGCATCAGCGGCGGAGCGTAGACCGCGGCGGTTCGCGCCAGGGGCTCCGGGCGCGGCTCCACGAGGACGACCGGGAGGTTCGCCCTCCGGCAGGCCAGGTGCAGCACGACGGCCTCGGCCTGCGGCTCCATCGCCAGGAACACCAGGCCCCGATCGCCTGCCGCCGCCGCGATCCTCCCCGCGGCGCCGTCCACCCGATCCATCAGCTCGGCATAGGTCAGCGTCAGGCCGCGCGGGAGCTCGACGAGCGCCACGTTCGGGCCACGATGCCTGTCGATGCGATCGATCAAGCCACCATACCGCCATCGACGCCGAGCACTTGGCCGGTCACGTAGCTCGCGAGACTCGAGGCGAGGAACAGCGCCACGTTCGCCACCTCCTGGGCAGTGCCCATCCGGCCCATCGCGATGGCGGCGACCCGCTTCTGATGCACGTCCTCCGAAAGGCCATGGCTCATCGCGGTATCGATGACACCCGGGGCGATGGCATTCACGCGGATGCCCTTGGGCGCGAGGTCCTTGGCGCAGGCCAGCGTGAACGCGACCACCGCCCCCTTCGATGCGGCGTAGCTCGTCAACCCGTCCAGCCCCCGGGTGCCCGCGATCGAAGCGACGTTCACGATGCTCGGGCCACGGCCCGGATCCATGAGCCGGATGGCGTACTGGGTGAGGTTGATGGTGGCGATGGCGTTGGTTTCGAACGTCTCCCGGAGGCTCGGGATCGAGATCATGCCGAGCAGGCCCGGAACCAGGACGCCTGCATTGTTGACCAGCACGTCGATCCGGCCATGCTCCTTCTTGCACAGCTTGATGAGCTCGGGCGGGAAGGCATCGTCCCTGAGATCGCCCCGCAGAGAGGTCGCCCGCCCGCCCCGTTCCCGGATCCGGGCTGCAGTGTCCTCCAGCTCCGGGCTCCGTGACGTGATCACGACGCTCGCACCGTGCTCGGCGAAGGTGGAGGCGACGGCGCGCCCAATGCCCCGACTGGCGCCGGTGATGAGCGCGACCCTGTCCTCAAGCAGCATCGAAGTCGACTCCGTGCCGGCGAAGGATCGCGACCGCCTCGCGCACGCTGCTCAGGTTCAGGATGTCGTCGGTGTCGAGCAGGACGTCAAAGGTGGACTCGATGCCGGCCACGAGGGTCATGTGACCCACGGAGTCCCACTGCTCGATGCTGTTGTAGGTGAGATCGTCGACGACCTGGTCCATGGGGATGCCCAGCGATTCGCTGAAGCAGGACCTGAGCTTCTCCTTGTTCATCCACGCCTCTCCCAGGTCGGCGGCGCGGTCAGGTCCAGTTCCGACCATCCAGGACGGGCTCCGGCACGAGCGGTGACCCGTTCTTGATGAACATCAAATCCGTCTGCCACAGGACACCGTCCTTGCGCCGGGTCTGGCTGCAGAAGTCGAGGCAGCGGAACCCCTTCGAGTCCATGAAGGCCACGACCTCGTTGAACAGCGGGCAACCGTCGTTGACGGGCACGAGGCTCACTTCCAGATAGACCGCCTGCGCATGGTCCATGGCGCGCTCGGCGCCGCGCAAAACCTCGAGCTCGTAGCCCTGGACATCGAGCTTCAGGAAATCCACCTTGGATGCATCGGGACCGAGGAGCTCGTCGAGCGCGGCCATGCTCCGCTCCTTCACGTCGCGCGGGTATGCGCTGTGCTCCTCGAGCGCGGAGCTTCCGGTGCCCATCTCGACCCAGCGGACCGGCTGTCCGTGGCTGGCGCCGAGGATCGCGATACGGAAGTCGATCGCGCCCTCCGACTCCTGACTCACCTGGCGCAGGCGATCGGTTTTGCTCTCCAGGCCCTCGACCATCAGCATCCGGCAGGCGGGGAACTCCTGCCGGAAAAAGAGGGTCCAGTACCCGTCATGGGCGCCGATGTCGACACCGAGGCGCGGATCGAAACCACGCGCCTTCATGCATCTCAACGTGGCCTCGATGCTCGGAAAGCCGCGGCTCCAATGCCTTACGGTCTCCGGCTGGAAGAAAAGCGCGGTCCGGTAGGCCAGACGCCGCGCGCCCGCCGGCATCACGCCCCGGACACCTCGAGCCAGTTGTCTGAGCATCGCGACACTCTAGCGGGGGCGAACGCGGGATTGCAAACGAAGCGCATGAGACACGGCTGCCCTGTGTTTCACCATGGCTGGAAGAGGGCCTCGGAGTAGAGGCCGTCCACCAGGTCCGGGGTGATCCCTGAAGGGCCGGGGATGTAGAGGGGTGGCAGGGCGAGACGGCGGTGCACCGCGAACGGCGGTCTCCTTCCCGCCGCGTTCCGACCGTCCACACGAAGTCCCGCCGTGCCGAGGATCCGGTAGAACGCCACCGCGAAAAGGTGGGCATGGTTCCAGAACAGGTCCCAGTCACTGGCGTATCGAACGTGTGCCAGGCGCCAGCGACCCTTCCACGGGCTGGCGGTGGCGACGACATGGCATGATCGATTTCCTCGGAGGATGAGCGCCTGGGCCGCCACCGAGCCGCGCAGATGGTCGTGGATCTCCCGACCTTGGGCATCGAGCCGGTCGCGGATGCGCTCGGGGCTCGTGATCAGCGATGTGCCCAGAGCCTTGAGGGCCTGCCGCGGACTCGCCAAGGGAGCGATGAGCCACTGCGCGCCCTCGAGAACCTCGAATCCGAGCCGGAGATAGATGGGAAGGGCGACGGCGTTGGGACTTGGACTCACAAGGACGTAATCCTCCAACGCCAGGATCGGTCGAAGCAGTTGGAGGCTGAAGGCGCGATGCGTTTCCCTTACGATCCAGCTTGAGAGATTGCAGAATCGGATGCGCTCCCCGCGCACCCGTCGGCTACTGAACATGGTTCCGCAGAAGCCAACGACCTCTCCTCGATCGATCAGGGCATACCCCCGATACGGTTCCTCGACCGGCCACGGCGGATCGAAGAGCATGCGCCGCCAGAGATCCTTCGAGAGGTTTTGTTGCGGGAACTCCCGTAGCAGTGGGTAGACGTCCTCGAACATTTCCGGAGGGGCCGGCCGGACCTCAGCCATGCGGAGGGAATGAGGGCATGATTGAGGCAGGGGTGGCAGACCGCGCGGGGGCCGCGTGTTCATCGAAGAATACCTTCAGGATCTGCGCCGCGACCGCTTCGCCCCCGCGGCGCTCCTGCTCTACGTCCGGCGCGTCGCCGAGCGCGCGCGCGAGCAGCTCTATGCCAACCCCGGCGCGGTCCGGTCGGTCTGGAGCGTGGCGCTCGGGTTCTTCGCCGCCGCGTTCCTGGCCGCCGTCGGGATGGCGTACTTCTACGATCGCCGCCTG
>JBKJXJ010000391.1:0-5027 GCA_046716125.1 Candidatus Eiseniibacteriota bacterium | reverse complement strand
TGGCGTGAGCCCCGCATGACCACGCCGGACCGCGAGGCGCCCGCCCCCGCCCCCGCCCTGGGGGAGACCGCGCGTCAGTTCGGCGCCCATGCCCGCCAATACGCGGTGAGCCAGGCGCACATCGAGGGCGCCACGAGGCTCACCCTGCTCGAGCGCATGGAGCCGGTGGCCGACGAGTGGTTGCTCGACGTGGGGAGCGGACCGGGCCCGGTGGCGGTGACCTTCGGGCCCTACGTCGCCGGGGCCGTGGCGTTCGATGTCGCCCCCGAGATGCTCCACGCCGCGCGGCTCGCCGCCCGCCGCGCTGAGGTCGCCAACCTGCGCGTGGTATGCGGCGACGTCCACCGGCTGCCGTTCCCGGACCGGTCGTTCGGCCTCGTCGCCTCGCGCGCCTGCCCGCACCACTTCGCCGACATCCGCGGCGCGGTCGCCGAGATGGCGCGCGTGCTCACCCTGGGCGGTCGATTCGGGATCGCCGACGGCACGGTGCCCGACGATCCCGAGATCGACGCGTTCGTGAACCGTCTCGACACGCTCCACGACCCGACCACGGTGCGCAACTACAGCGCGCGCGAGTGGCGGGGGTTCTGCGAGGGTGCCGGGCTGCGCGTGGACTTCGTGGACGACTACGCGGTCGAGATTCCCGAGGGTCGCTCGATGCTCGACTGGCTCGCGCGCAGCGGTTGTGCCGGCGAGGTGGTGGAGGAGTGCCGGCGGATGCTGCTCGAGGCGCCGACCAAAGTGCGCGAGTACCTGCGCGTTCGACCTGCGGGGGAGGACGTCACGTTCGAGCTGCCGCGCGTCGTCATCGTGGCGAAGCGGGTGGGGTGAGGCGTCCCCGCTACTCGACGACGGTGAACCTCGTCCGCAGCAGCGACACCGCGCGCTCCAGATGCTCCGACTTGATGAGCAGGTAATCGGTGTCGTAGGTCGAGAGCGCGAACACCGGGATCCCGGCTGCGCCGAGCGGCGTGGTCAGCTTGGCGGTCACGTTCGTCATGGTGAGCGGCAACGGGCCATCCACCTTGAGCGCGCGCCAGCCCTTGTCCACGCGCTCGACCGAGGGCGGCACGTCGTCCGAGGGACACACGACCGAGGTCTCCTCGGGGGTCCGCATCACCGAGAAGAAGCTCGCCTCGGCGTGGAACACCCAGGCGGGCAGAGGGCCGTCGGCATCGAGCCGGCACACGGCCAGCTCGCCGGGCAGCACTCTCATCGTCAGCGCGTGCGGGGGGCTGCTCATGCGCGGCATCCTCACAGATTCGCGGGGGACGGGCAAGGGTGCGGGCGGAGCGATGGGGCCGGTCGCCCGGCCGGGCGCCGGGCTGTGCTAAGTTTCCGCCCCGACGCGTGCGCGCTGTTCCGCCACAGGAGCCCTGCCGAGATGGATGCCCTGACCCAGTACCTCGAGCAGAATCGCGACCGCTTCGTGGATGACCTGAAGGCCGTATTGCGCATTCCGAGCGTAAGCGCCAAGGCCGAGCACAAGGGCGATTGCGTGCGTTGCGCGCAGCACATCGCCGACCACCTGAAGTCGCTCGGGATGACCCGCGTTGAAGTCGTGCCGACCGAGGGCCACCCGGTGGTCTACGCCGAATGGCTCGGGGCGCCGGGCAAGCCCACCGCCTTGCTCTACGGACACTATGATGTGCAGCCGCCCGAGCCCATGAACCTGTGGACCACCCCGCCGTTCGAACCCACGTTGCGCGACGGCAAGCTCTATGCGCGCGGCGCTGTGGACGACAAGGGTCAGGTCTACATGCACTTGAAGGCGATCGAGGCGCACATGAACGTGGAGGGCCGGCTTCCGATCAACCTGAAGGTGATCATCGAGGGCGAGGAGGAGGTCGGCAGCGAGCACCTCGAGCGGTTCCTGCGCGAGCGGCGCGCCGAGCTCGACGCCGACGTCATCATCGTGAGCGACACGGCGATGATGGGCCCTGATCAGCCGGCGCTGACCTACGGCCTGCGCGGCATCTGCTACACCCAGATCGAGGTGACCGGGCCGTCCAAGGATCTCCACTCGGGCCACTTCGGCGGCGCCGTGACGAATCCCGCCAACGCCCTGTGCGCGATCATCGCGGCACTCAAGGACGCCGACGGACGCATCACCGTCCCGGGCTTCTACGATCGCGTGCGCGACCTGAGCGACGCCGAGCGTCGCACCCTCAACGCCCTGCCGTTCGAGGAAGCCGGCTTCATCCACGAGAGCGGCTCGCCTTCGCCCTTTGGCGAGAAGGGTTTCACCACGCTTGAGCGGGTCTCGATCCGGCCGACGCTGGACGTGAACGGCATGTGGAGCGGCTACACCGGCGAAGGCGGGAAGACCGTCCTGCCGTCGTTCGCCGCGGCCAAGGTGAGCATGCGGCTGGTCCCGGACCAGGGCGGTCCCGATGTGTTCAAGAGCTTCGAGGCGCATGTGAAGCGGCTCGCCCCGCCCGGGGTCACGGTCAGGGTCATCGACATGCACACCGCGCCGCCGTTCCTCACGTCGCCCGATCATCCGGTGCTCGAGGCGGCGCGACGGGCCCTGAAGCGCGCATGGGCCAAGCCCCCGGTGATGATCCGCGAGGGAGGGTCGATCCCGGTGATGGCGACCTTCCAGGAGACGCACGGGCTGCCGAGCATCCTCATGGGATTCGGGCTCGACGACGACCAGGTCCACTCGCCCAACGAGAAGTTCTCGCTCTCCTCGTTCCACGGCGGCACGAAGAGCGTCGCCTACCTCTACCAGGAACTCGCCGTCATCTCCTAGCCGAACGGCGCATCGCCGGAGGCGACCATGAGCCACGGGATCCCGGTCCTGGGCGAGCTGCTCATGCTCGCCGGCGTCTCGCTCGCGGTGGTCATGCTGTTCCGTCGGCTCAAGCTCCCCGCCGCGGTCGGCTTCATCGTCAGCGGCGTCCTCATCGGCCCGGGCGGCTTCGGGTTGATCGGCGACGAGGCGCTGGTCGGCACGCTCGCCGAGTTCGGCGTGGTGCTGCTTCTGTTCACGGTCGGACTCGAGCTCTCGATCACCGATCTGGGGCGCAGCGGCCGCACCGCGCTGATCGCGGGCGCGCTCCAGGTGACGCTCACCGTGGCGCTGGTGGGGGGCGTGCTCCTGGCGGCGGGGCTGCACCCGGCGCGCGCCCTGTTCTTCGGACTGCTGCTCGCGCTCTCGAGCACGGCGCTGGTGCTCAAGCTGCTCTCCGACCGCCTCGAGCTTTCGGCCCCGCACGGTCGCCTGGCGACCGGCATCCTGCTGTTCCAGGATCTCATGGTCATCCCGTTCGCGATCGCCGTGCCCTGGCTCGGGCGCTGGGTGGCGCCCGGCGCCGATCTCATCGCCGGTCCCGGCGGGGGCGGGGCGCCGGCCGGGGCTATGGAGGGCTCCGGCGGCGTGGTTCGTCCGCTGGTGCTGCTGGCCGTCGTGGCCGTCGCGTTCTCGCTGGCCCGACGCGTCGTCCCCTGGCTGCTCGCGCGCGCGGCACGCACGCGATCGCGCGAGGCGTTCGTATTCGGCGTCGTGGTGGTGGCGCTCGGCAGCGCCTGGCTCACCTCGTGGGCGGGCCTCTCGCTCGCGCTCGGCGCCTTCATCGCCGGGCTCATCCTGGCGGGCTCGGATCTCAAGTCGCGGATCGAGGCCGACGTGCTCCCGTTCCGCGACGCGCTCTCGGGAGTGTTCTTCATCAGCATCGGGATGCTGTTCGTGCCGGCATTCGTCATCGAGCGGCCGTTGCTCGTGCTGGCGAGCACGATCGGCCTGGTGGGCGTCAAGGCGGTCGCGGCACTGTCTGCGATGCGCCTGGCGGGCGCGCCCTGGCGCGTGGCGATCGCCGGCGGGGTCGGTCTCGCGCAGGTCGGGGAGTTCTCGTTCGTCCTCGCTCAGGCCGGTCTCCCGCACGGACTCCTCGGTGAGGCGGGCGGCCAGGCGTTCTACGCGGGCGCCGTGTTCTCGCTCATGTTGACGCCGCTCCTGGTCCAGCGCGCGCCCGAGCTGGCGCTGGCCATCGAGCGTCGTCTGGTGGGCGCGGGCGGCCCTGCCCCCGCTCCCGGTGACTCCACGGGGCCCGCCGCGGGGCTGGAGTCCGCGGGCGGCGCGGTCTTAGCGTCGCTCACGAGCCACGTCGTCATCGCCGGGTTCGGGCTCAATGGCCAGAACGTGGCGCGCGTGCTGCGCGCGGTGCGAATCCCGCACGTCGTCGTGGACCTCGACCCGGGCTCGCTCAAGCGGGCGGTCGACGACGGCAGCCGGGTGCTCATGGGCGATGTCGCCAACCCGTACATCCTGACCCAGGCCGGCGTGCCCCAGGCCCGCGTGCTGGTGCTGGCACTCAGCGACCCGACCGCCACCCGGCACGCCTGCCATCTCGCGCGCACGCTCTCGCGCCACGTCCACATCATCGTGCGCACGCGATACGTCTCCGAGATCGACGAGCTGCACCGGCTGGGGGCCAACCAGATCATCCCCGAGGAGTTCGAGACCTCGATCGAGATCTTCACCGCCGCGTTGCGCGAGTTCCACGTTCCGAACAATGTCATCCAGGCGCAGATCCGACTGCTGCGGCAGGAGCGCTACAGCCTGCTGCGCGGGATGAAGTTGCCCGGCTCGGTGGTGGAGCAGCTCGACGCCATCCTCACCCAGGGCACCTGTGACACCTTCCTCCTGCTCCAGCATTCGCCCGCGATCGGGCGCACGCTGGATGAGCTGGGGCTCACCGGTGGTCGCGGCGCCCAGGTGGTGGCGGTGGTGCGCGGCGGCCACGCGGTCACCACGTTCGACGAGGGCTTCGAGCTTCGTGTCGGCGACACCCTGGTGCTGGCCGGGACGCACGGCGAGATGGAGGACGCGTTCCAGATGCTGAGCCCGCCGGTCGCCGAGGATGGGGAAGCCTGACGGGCCCGACCGCTCACTCGAGGAAGACCGCCTTATCGGTGCGCGCCATCCCGCTCTGGGTGAGCCGCACGAGATAGACCCCGGCCTTGAGGCCGGCCGCGAGAGTCACGCGGTGATGGCCCGGCCCGAGCGCGCCGAGGTCCCGCGC
>JBKJXJ010000390.1:0-5982 GCA_046716125.1 Candidatus Eiseniibacteriota bacterium | reverse complement strand
ATGACGATGTCCCGATCGGTGACGACACCCAGCGGCTGCATCGTGTCTTGATTCTCGACCACGGGAATCTCCCCGCAGTCGTGTTCAACCATCAATCGCGCCACATCGGAAAGCTTGCTCTCCGGCGTACAGCAGGCCGGATTCGTGGTCATGATGTCCTTGACCTTCATGGTTCCTCCGTGCGTTTCGCCGAGCACTGCGGTTCAGGGTGCGTGCCGCGGACGACGGCGGGATCGTCCATCGGCACGAATGTCGCATTGGACAGGTTCGGCGGAGCAGATGCCCGCCACGATGCCCATGCAGCACGGGTCGAGCCATGCGGGAGACCTCTGAAACCACGCGATGGACTGGTTCCAATTCCGCTCGAATAGAGGAGTTACAAGCCTGGCGGCGGATCGGAGGCAGACGTCTGGATGGGGCTGGGGGAAAGAAGAAGTTACAAGCCGAGTCGCATCCTTACACCCTACCGTGCAGCCGTCTTCCCTTGCTTCATGCCGGTACCGATCTGAATCCCCAACCCGGCCAGTGGCAGGTACGCCGCCAACAGGTCAAGCGCGATGAACCAGGCAGGGGCTCGAAGAGGTGCATCGCCTTGCTCAGACCTTCTGCGCTGGTGACATCCACACCCGCAGGGGGAGGCATGAGCGACGGGCTGAGAGTGATGAGCGCCATGTTGACGCCTCCGCCTACGACGACTCCCGCGAGGAGGGCAAGCACATTTCGCAACAGGTTGGGCATGGACGATTTTCCTGAGAGGCCTGACAAGTTGCCCCCACCGCGTTCGCGCGATAGGCAGATACCCTGTAAGCCGGCGGCAGTGTAGCGCGCGCGGGCTCCTGCGTGAGGTACATTCGCCCGATGGCACTGGCCCCCGGCACCCGGCTCGGCACGTACGAGATCGTCGCCACGCTCGGCGCGGGCGGCATGGGCGAAGTATACCGCGCGAGCGACATGCGCCTCGGGCGGGAGGTCGCGCTCAAGCTGCTGCCCGTCGATATGGCCTCGCAACCCGACCGCCTGGCTCGTTTCGAGCGCGAGGCCCGGACGGTTGCCGGGCTCAACCACCCGAACATCGTCGTCCTGTATTCGGTCGAGGACGAGGACGGGGTCCGGTTCCTGACCATGGAACTGGTCGAGGGCGAGAGCCTCGACAAGCAGGTGGCGCCGGGGGGCCTTCCCATCTCGCGTGTGGTGGAGTTCGGCATCGCGCTCTCGGATGCGCTGGCGACGGCGCACGACAAGGGCGTGGTGCACCGGGACCTCAAACCCGCAAACGTGATGGTGACGCACGAACGGCGGATCAAGGTGCTGGACTTCGGTCTGGCCAAGCTCGCGGACTCGGAGACGGGGCTCGAGGCCACGCAGGCGGCGACCGTTGCCTCGCCGCTCACGACCCAGGGCCAGGTCCTGGGGACGGTGCCCTACATGGCCCCGGAACAGCTCCGCGGCGAGACGGCGGACGCGCGGACGGATCTCTTCGCGCTTGGCATCATGCTCTACGAACTGGCGGCGGGGCGGCGGCCGTTCGGCGGAGCGACCTCGGCGGATGTGAGTTCAGCGATCCTGCGTGACGCGCCCGAGCCGCTCAGCCGCCTGCGCGCCGATCTCCCCGGTGATCTCGACCGGATCGTGAGCCGGTGTCTCGAGAAGGACCCCCGCGGGCGGTTCCAGACGGCGCTGGATGTGCGCAATGCGCTCCATCGCGTCAAGCACGACCTCGAGCATGGGGGGCCTGCGGTCCCCGCGCCGCGGGCGCCAGAGGAGATCACCTCCATCGCCGTGCTGCCGTTCGTGAACCGAAGCCGTGACGAAGAGAACGAATACTTCTCCGATGGGCTGGCCGAAGAGCTCATGAACATTCTCGCCAGGATCCCTGGGCTTCGCGTGGCGGCACGCACGTCGTCGTTCCATTTCAAGGGCAAGAGCCCGACGATCGCCGAAGTCGGCCGCGCGCTCAACGTCGCGAGCATCCTCGAGGGCAGCGTCCGCAAGGTCGGCAACCGCGTCCGAATCTCGGTGCAGCTCGTGAAGGTGTCCGACGGCTATCACCTCTGGTCGGAAACCTATGACCGGACCCTGGACGACATCTTCGCGGTGCAGGACGAGGTGTCCCGCACCGTCGCGGCAGCGCTACCGGGCCGGCTGCTTCCCGGCACGGTCGAGCTCGTGACGAGCCGGGGAACGCGCAACAGCGATGCCTACGACGCCTATCTCGAGGGGCGCTTCTTCTGGAACAAGCGAACCGAATCCGACAGCCGGAAGGCCATTCAGTTCTTCGAGCGCGCGATCGCGCTCGATCCGACGTTCGCCGAGGCGTGGGCGGGTCTCGCCGACTCGTACGTGATCCTCCCGTTCTACAGCCTCGTCCCCAGCGAAGCGGCCCTCGCGAAGTCGCGCGAGGCGATTTCGCGGGCCCTGGACCTGAAGCCCGAGCTCGGGCCGGCCCACGCCACGCTGGCCTACGCGCTCATGGTCGACCTGCAATGGGAGAAGGCCGAGGGCGAGTTCCGTCGCGCGATCGAACTGAGCCCCGACGACGCGACCGCCCACAAGTGGTACGCGGACCTGCTCATGATGACGGGACGTTCGAGCGCGGCGCTCCGGGAGCTCCGCACGGCGCTGCAACTCGATCCGCTCTCGGCCAGCATCTGGACGATCATGGGGGAGTGGTACTGGTTCGAGGGACAATTCGAGGAAGCGATGGCCCAGTACCGCAAGGCGCTCGAGCTGACGCCGACGTTGCCACTCGCGCTCGAGTTGGCCGCGCGGCTCTGCTGGCAGCGTGGAGACATCGATCAGTACTTCAGCCTCCGGGAACGGCTCGAGGCCATCTCGCAGCGCGTGGCGGTGCCCACCGCCGTCCTGCGCGAGGCCTATGCCAGGGGCGGGCGAGGCGAGATCCTGAGAGTGCAGCTCTCCGCCCCGGTCGCCCGCCTGCTGCCCAGCGACCGAGCCCGCTGGCACGCGGAACTGGGCGACCTCGACGCCGCATTCCAGGACCTCGATGACTCACTTGCCCAGCGCGAGATCCGCCTGCCCTACGTCACGTACTTAGCGGACTTCGCTCCGCTCTGGAAGGATTCGCGATTCGAGGCGCTGCTGGTGCGGATGGGGGTGCGGTAGGGGCGGGAGCGAAAAGGGTCAATGGAGCGCCGGACATCGTGAGCGCCAGGGGCCTCGCGGGGGCCCCGGCCGAAGTACGGTGATGCCGATGCTGCTGCGAGGGGCTCGATCGAGGTAGGCGCTGATCCGGTCGTCGAGCAGGACCCGGCCGTGCTTCGAGGAGGCATGAAGCAGGCGCGCCGCGTTTCCCTCGCGGACGATCAGACCGGTGTGCGCGTAGTCGAGGCCCCTGATGGATGTCGTGATGGCAACAAGGTCGCCCGTCCGGAGCTCTCGCTCGATCGCGGCGACTCGATCCCTGGGGACATGCGTACGGCGGACCGAGTTGATTCGGCGTTCGATGTGGCGCATCGAATCCGCGAGCGTGGGGCTGTCGCGGAGCGCCGGATAGCGTTCGGGATGCGCCGACATGAAGCCCACGTTCAGCGGGAGTGGAACCCCGCCGAGTGACGGCGTCACGTCCTCGAGGACGCCCTTGGCGATATTGTCCGCGATCCATTCCGACGTGTAGTGGAGTCGTGACAGGTAGCCATCGAGTCGGCCGCCGCGATAGCGCGTGTAGGTGACGGCCCTGGTGAGATCTCCCGACGTCGGTTCACGGCCGCCCGCGGCCTGTGTCGCTCGCGCAAGATTGAGGGCGATCTCCATGAACGTCACGCAGTCGAATCCATCGGTCGTGACGCGGCACACCTCGGGGCCCGGGCCCTCGAGCGTGCCCTCGACGTAGGGAGCGCCTTCCAGCGCACGGCCAAAGCGCGCGACGCTTTCGCCGATCGCGAGCGTGTCCCAGCGCTGGGCATGCGCCGCCGCGATGAGGGGCTGTAGCCTCGGGCCACGCGGAGCATCCTGCGCACCGGCGAGGCCCGAGAACGCTACGAGCAAGGCGAGCGCGGGCGCTGCGATTCGTCTCGAGGAGGTCAAGGTGGGAGCCTACATCGTGAGGAGTGGCGGGCGCACGCGGGTGCTACAATGCACCCTCGCAGCAGAGGAAGCTCCCGAAGCCCGCTCCAAGCCGCAGTTCCTTGCCCGGGAGAACCGGAGGAGGTCATCGTGCGCCCGCACCGCATGTTGCGCTGGTTCGTGATTTGCCTGCCACTGGTCGCCATCCCCGCCGCGCCCGCTCGGGCTCAATGGCAGGTCGATGGCGGGCCGGTGTGCACCGCGGCAAACATTCAGGCGAATCCCGCGATCGTCGCGGACGGCTCCGGCGGGACGATCATCGTCTGGCAGGACTTGCGCGGCGGAACGACTCACGACATCTACGCGCAGCACGTCCTCTCTTCCGGCGCGGTGGACCCCGCCTGGCCGGTGGATGGGCGCGCGCTCTGTACCGCGCTGAATGACCAGAACTCTCCCGCGATTGTCAGTGACGGCGCGGGCGGCGCCATCGTCACCTGGCAGGACCTGCGTGGCGGCAGCACCTACAACATCTACGCGCAGCACGTGCTCGCTTCCGGGGCAGTGGATCCCGCCTGGCCGGCGGATGGGCGCGCGCTCTGCTCCGCAGCGGACGATCAGGGCTTTCCCCAGATCGTCGGCGACGGCGCGGGCGGGGCGATCGTTACCTGGTCCGACCTGCGCGCCGGCTTCCCGAACTTCGACATCTACGCGCACCATGTGCTCGCTTCGGGAGCCGTGGATCCCGCATGGCCGACCGATGGTCGCGTGCTGACCGCCGCCGCGAATTCCCAGGAGTCGCCGAGAATCGCCTCGGATGCTCTGGGCGGAGCGATCGTGACCTGGTCCGACTTCCGCGACGGCACGAGCTACGACATCTACGCCCAGCGGGTGCTCGCCTCCGGCGCGGTGGACCCCGCCTGGACGGTGGATGGATCCGCGGTATGCACCGCCGCGATCCACCAGTTTTCTCCGACGATCATCCCCGACGGCAGTGGTGGCGCGATCATCTCCTGGTACGACGTCCGCAACGGCGACTTCGACATCTATGCCCACCGCATTCAGAGTTCCGGGGCGGTGGATCCCGCCTGGCCGGCCGATGGCCGCGCCCTGTGCACTGCCGCGGGGCATCAGCGTTTGCCGCAACTCATCGGCGATGGAGCGGGAGGTGCGATCGTCACCTGGTACGACGGCCGCGGGGTCGGGAACGACATCTATGCCCACCACGTGCAGGCCTCCGGCACGCTTGATCTCCTCTGGCCGACGGACGGTCGCGCGCTGTGCACCGCCACGAACAATCAGTTCGTTCCCCAGATCGTCGCGGACGGATCGGGAGGCGCGATCGTGACCTGGAAGGATCTGCGTAACGGGATCAACTACGACGTCTATGCCCAGCATGTGCAGGCCTCCGGAGCGGTGGACCCGGCTTGGCCGACCGACGGCAGCGCGTTGTGCACGGCGGCCAACGATCAGGACGCCCCGGTGATCGCAAGTGACGGCGTCGGGGGCGCGGTGGTCGCGTGGTACGACTTCCGCGGAGTCAGCAGCGACATCTATGCCCAGCGGGTGTACGCCTCGGGAGGCGTTGCCGAGGTGTCGATCGAGCCTCCGCTGGAGCGGCTGGGGATGCTCCCGCCGTACCCCAATCCATCGCGGGGGCAATCGGTCGCGATCCCCATCGAGCTTTCGTCGCGGGGCAGAGTATCGATCGAGGTACTCGACCTTGCCGGCCATCGAGTCCGCACCCTGGCCGACGGTGAGCTCCCGATAGGACGGCAACTCCTCGAGTGGGACGGTCGGAACGACGCTCGCGGGCGTGTGCCTGCTGGTGTCTACTTCGTTCGCATCCGCGCGGGCGCGCAATCAGTCACGCGACGCACGGTCCTGCTGGATTAGGCCGGGGCGGCCACCGGCCCTGCGTTCCACTCCCCACCCGCAGCGCGTCTCTTGCGGCCAAAATGG
>JBKJXJ010000389.1:0-5221 GCA_046716125.1 Candidatus Eiseniibacteriota bacterium | reverse complement strand
GCTCCGCTATCGCAACATCACCCCGCGAACGAACCGGACACCGAAGGGCGTGCCCAGCCGCACGAAGTAGATGCCGGACCCCACCCGCTGGCCATGAACATCGGCTCCATCCCAGTGGCGGCTGTGGGTGCCCGCGGGCAGTGTCTCCTCGACCAGCCAAAGCCTGCGGCCGGCGATGTCGATGATTTCCAGTCGAACCGGAGCCTCGCGTGGTAACGCGAAGCGCAGCAACCAGTCAGCGAGCCCAGGGTTTGGCGCCGGCGACCACAGTGCCAGCTCGGTCGGAAGCAGATCCTCGACCGCCACCGGTTCCGACGCGAAGCTCGCGGCGATGGTGTGGTCGGCCGCCACACCCGGGAACGTATAGCCCGCGACCGGACCGACGGAGACGCCGTCCACGAGCACGTCGGCGATCGTGCTGCCGCCGGTCGGTGTGATGGTGAAGCCCTGGCTCGCTCCCTCGACGACGGGCACGGCGCCGCTCGGGGCGATGCCGCCGCCCGCGCCCGCCGTGGCATTGATGATCCACCGGTCGATCGAGAACGCCGCTCGCTGGCGTCCGCGCCGAGGTTCCCCGCCGCGTCATGCGCCGTCACGCGCACGCGGGCGCCCGCCGTGGGTGCGTCGGGGACGTTCCAGGCGTACGACCCGCTGTTCGGGAGCGCGCTCGCGATCACGTTCGGATAGGTCGCGCCACCGTCGGTCGAGTAGGCCAGATCCACCGCAGTGACCCCGATGTTGTCCCCGGCCGACCACGCGATGGCATGGGACGAGCCCGCCTTCCAGTCCTCGCCCCCGTTCGGAGACGTCACGACCACCGTCGGCAGCGCCGTGTCGATCGCAGTGCCTGAGTTGGTGAAGGTGTCGGCGAATGTGGGCCCGCGCACGGTGTCCACCCCGCCCGGTTCCCACGTGGCGGAGATGACGATGTGGCCGTTGGCGACCTTGTCCCACGCCGGGTTGGGCGCGGCGCCCGCACCGGTCTCGGTCCAGTAGGTGCGCACGTTCGCGGCGTGGAGCCGGTTGAGCGCATCCGCCGTCGGGTGGCCGTACGAGTTGCCGGTCCCGCAGGAGATGACGCCGATCTTGGGCTGCGTGGCGTTGAGCCAGTTGACGTTCGTCGAGTAGCGCGAGCCGTGATGGTGGACCTTGTAGACCTCGACCGGCCCGACCTGCGGCCCGACCGTGCTCTCGACATCGTTCCCCTGCGAAGCGCTGCCCGTCAGGTCCCCGCCCAGCACGGCGTCGAACTCCCCATAGCTCACCTTGAGGACGATGTTCTTGGCGTTCTCGTCCGAGCCGTCCACGGGATAGACGCCGGCGCCATTCAGGTTCACGCACTTGATGGCCACCGGGTGGGCGGAGAGCGAGTCGAGCAGGATCACCTGGTCCTTGACCAGCGTGCGGCGCCGGGTGCCGAGTGTGTTGACGTACGCGGCACGCCATCCCGGATCGGATTCAGCGCCTGGCCAGCGGCCCTCTGAAGCGGCATAGACTCTATCAGCCGCCGCTCGCGATGGCCAACGAACGCCGCACTCCGCACCACGCGGCCGGCGCGTTATCCTGCCCGCGGCGCCTGCTCCTCGTTTCGCGCCGGGCGACAGATCATGGCGGTCAGGGCACACGCACGAGGAGTCCAGGCATGCGAACCCCGAGCGGGAGACGTCGGAACGCTGTCCGATCCGCCCGCGCCCCACTTCCGCCCCGGCCGGCCGGCGTTGGGACGTTCGCGCGCTTCGCCGGTGCCGCCGCGCTCGGCGTCCTCGCCTTCGTCCTCGCCCCCGCCGCGCCGGCGCTCGTGGCCCACAGCTTCGCGCTGCGCGGCGTGCTGACCGGCGGTATCGTCGGGCTGGCGTGTTGCGGGTGGACCTCGGCGGCCCGCGGCACCGCGACGGCGCTGGTCGCGGCACTCCTCGGTGAGGGGGTGTTCGCGATGGTCCCGATGCCGTTCAGCCTGCCCCACTCGCTCGGCACCGTCGCGCTCGCCGGCTCGTGCGCCGCGGCGGTCACGCTCATGGCACGCCGGGGGCGGACGAACATCGCGGCGTCCGGTCTGCTGCTCATCGTCCTCGTCGGGCACCTCTGGGTCGGCGGGGCGCTGCCTGGCCCCTACCGTGGTTCCATGGATCGCCTCATCTCGACCCTGCACCACGAACCGCTCGCCGGGCGATACCGGTTCGATGCCGACATCTACCTGCGCACCTACTTCATGATGAAGCGCGGCGAGCCGTTTTACGCGTCGTTCGCCATCGCCTGCGCCGAGGACGCTCGCGATCTCGGCGCTCCGCGCGGCAAACTCAACTACCGCGAGCCGTTCCTGTTCGTGCTCTGGCGGTGGCTGCCGGGGCGCGACGGCGTGGACCTGCGCAACTGGTTCCTGGCGTTCGTCGCGCTCGTCATGGTGTGCGGCTACCGGCTCGCGCGGACGTTCGTCGGCCCGGGACCGGCCCTGTTCGCGCCGATCACGCTGGGCGGCTACTTCGCCGCCGCGGCCGCGTCGGGATGGTTCCTGTTCGCCGAGTTCTGGGCCGGCGGAGTCGCGGTGATGGCGGCGCTCGCGCTCGTGCGCGGCCGCTGGCTCGCCGGCGCTATGCTGATCGCCGTGGCGGTCGCGTTCCGCGAGCTGATGATCTTCCTGGTTCCGGCCTTCGCACTGGGATGGGCGCTCTGCCGGAACCCGCGCCCGGGATGGATCGCGCTGGCGGCCGGCCTCACGCTGCCCTTTATCCCGCTGGCGTCCCATCTGATCGCGGCGCCATCCGGCTCGGCCGGCTCGGGCGCCTCCGCCCTGGACATCTCGGCGTGGCTCCACGGCGGGTTCGGTCAGCTGGTTCAGACCCTGCGCTTCTCGAGCAGCTTCATCCCGCTCGGGCCGGGCCTGCTGCCGTGGGCGCCGGTGCCCGCACTCGTGGGCGCGACGCTGGTGCGGCCCGGCTGGCGGGCCGGGTTCCTGCTCACCGCGATCGGACTGGCGCTGGTGGGACTCTTCTCATTCAGCGCGGGCCGCTACGGCCTCTACTGGGGCGCCATCCTCCAGCCGCTCGCCCTCGCCGTCGCCCCGCTCGCCGCGCGCCGGTTCGATCCGGCAGAGTCCCGATCGGACCCCGCCGGATCGCGCGATCAACGATAGATCGTCTTCAGCGAGCCCCAGCTCTTGAGCGGGGCCTTCGTGGGCTGGCACGGATCGGGGGTGCAGCTCGTGCCGGGCCCGGCCGGCGTGCCGCCGACCAGCGTGCACTCGCCCGGGAACAGCATCGAACAGGTCCCGTCCGGCATGCAGCAGGCCTCTTCCGAGGGTTGCACCAACTCGACGCTCACGTCGTCGATGTAATAGTACGAGCCGCCCGGCCAGGTTCCCGGCCCCGGAACGGTCGACGTGCTCGCGTCGTCGTGGAAGCTGCCGATCACGATGTGGTCCTCGCCCCCGGCGGCCACCACCACCCCGCTGATGAGCGTCCAGTTCGTGGCGTCGGTGAGGTGCACGTTGGCGGGGCTCTCGACCTGCGGCGTCACGGCGAGCGGCGCGTAGTTGCCCACCGGACCGACCGAGCCCACGGACAGGAACGCACCCAGCCGGTCGATCGCCAGGAGCGATTCGTCCGCCAGCGAGATGTAGAACTTGACCAGGTAGGACGCGCTCGCGACCAGCGGCGAGTTGAGCGGCGCCTCGATGTACTCGCGGTAGTCGGCGGCCGCCGAGAACGGGATGATCCCGGCGTAGGCCACGCCGGTGAGAGCGGCCTCGACGCCCTGCTGGTTGTTCGGCACGTCGACCGACGGGAACGCCCCGGGATGGCAGGCATTCAGGTAGTCCGACGTGCCCGTCGTCGGCGCATCCCAGGGCAGCGCCTGGTACATCTGGCCGAAGCCCGTGGGGCAGGCCGTGTAGCTCTCGAAGCTGTCGTTGGGCACGAGGTTCACGGCCTGGGCGGCTTGCGGGCCGAGCACGACGGCACAGATCAGCGCGAGGGCGGCGTTCCTCTTGTAGCGCAGGTGCATGGGGCGCTCCTTGAGGGGGTGGGATCCAGGATGTCGAGCGGCATCACGTCCGTCGTTCGGAGCAGCGCACCATGATAGGGGACCAGCGTCCGGCGTGCCGCTACTTTCCGCGCCCGAGGAACGTGCTCTCGATCATCCGGTCGAGGGCGCGCGCCACACCATCCAGGTCGGCGCGGCATCGCTCCACCTCGGGATCGGGCCCCGCCTCGCCGGCGAGCGCCGCGGCGCAGCGCTCCTTGAGCGGGAGCCGGACCTGACGCTCGCCCAGCCTGGCCAGCAGATCCCTCACCCGCTGGATCTGTCGGTGCGCTTCCGCGATGTGTTCCACCGCCCGCTCGGCGGTCACGGCGCCGCGCTGGGCATCTTGAAGTAGTTGACACTCGAACGTCCTGCAGCATCGCGGGCGATGGGCGTAGATGCTGCACCGCCTGTTCTTCAACGCCGGGCACGGCTGCGACAGCAGTCCGCCGTCGGTGACCTCGACCTCGAGTCCCATGATCTCAAGCCGCATGGCCTCGGCCCGGCCCAGTTCGACGTCGGCGAACAGCGTCCCGTCGCAACAGAGTCCGCACTGCGTGCACAGGGTGTCGGTGAGGCTGGGCAGCATGAGGCCCAAAGGGCCCGGCGTCGGGTTCGGTTTCACGACGCGGTCACACGGTGCGACGTCACAGGGCCGGAGAGCATCTCCTGCCCGAGCGTCAGGTAGAGCATCCCGTCCGTCACCGAGAGGTCGAACGCCATGCGGCGTTCGAGTCGCGCGACGAGGGCGGCCACCAGCGCGCGATCGAGACCGTAGAGTTCGAGCGCGTCCCCGTTGTGGATGCGTTCCCCGGCGAGCGAGGCCCAATAGCGCGCGGCGTCGTGGTGGGTGTAGACCACCACGCGCGGCGCCGCCTTGCTCGCGCGATGGAGCCGCGCGGCGTCGGGCGCCCCGACCTCGATCCACGCCTTCATGATGCCGGTCAGGTCACGCACCTCAAGGGCCGGTTGGTCGGGCTCGGCCAGCCCCCTGGAGAAGGCGAGACCGTCGCGGTGTTCGAGGCAGTAGGCGAGCACCCGGGCGCACAGGAACTCCCCGCTCTCGGACGGATGCCGGGCGACCCTCAGTTCGAGCGACTCGTAGACGCCACGGTCCACGTGCGAGAGCTGCACGTTGAAGACGTGGATCACGGCACCCAGCGCCATCGAGAGCCTCGGGTTCGTTCGGGGTGGGCGGCACGCG
>JBKJXJ010000388.1:0-4561 GCA_046716125.1 Candidatus Eiseniibacteriota bacterium | reverse complement strand
TGCCGTGGTTGCGCGAGGCGAGCTTCGCGATCCTGCTCGAGCCCACCGACATGAAGGCCGAGATGGGCTGCAGCGGAGCGATGAACGCCGAGGTCCGCGTCACCGGGAAGAGCGCCCACAGCGCGCGGCCCTGGCTTGGCGTCAACGCGGTCGAGAAGGTGGCGCCGTGGCTGGCCGAGATTACGAGCTTCCCGGTCACGCCGGCGCAGGTCGGCGGGGTCGAGTATCGCGAGACGCTCCAGGTCACGACACTCAGCGCCGGGCGGGCGCGCAACGTGGTGCCGGACGAGCTGGTCGTGAACCTCAACTATCGCTTCCCGCCCGATCGCACGCTGGAACAGGCCGAAGCCCGGCTGCGGGCGCTGGTCCCGGCGGAGTTCGAGTTCAGACTGGTGGACGCGGCCGCACCGGGCCTGGTCTGCCACGACCTCGCCGAAGTGAAGGAGTTCGTGACCCGCTTCGGCGCGGGCGTCGCGGGGAAGCAGGGTTGGACCGACGTCGCCCAATTCACCGGCGCGGGTGTGGCGGCGTTCAATTTCGGTCCCGGTATCCCGGAGCAGGCGCACCAGGTGGGGGAGTACTGCCCGATCGAGAACCTCGAGACCGCCTATCGCTGGCTCGCCGAATTCCTCTCCGGGCCGGCGCGATGAGCGAACGCGTCAGTGTTCCCGCCGCGGGCGTGCGCGAGCCCGCTCCCGCCGCCGGCCGTCCCGGTCCGCTCAATCCCATCCTGACCGGCCCCGGCGAGTACCCGTTCGTGACGCTCGATCGCATGCGTCAGACGCTCGCACCGGCCGGCGTGCGCGTCATCCACTTCGGCATGGGCGATCCCCGCGAGGAGACGCCCGAGTTCATCCGCGACGCGCTGCGCGACGGGGTCACGCCGGTCTCGAGCTATCCGGCCGCCGTCGGGCAGCTCGAGCTGCGCGCCGCCGCGGCGCGGTGGTTCAAGCGCCGGTTCGGTGTCGTGCTGGACCCCGAGCGGCACGTGCTTCCGGCCAACGGGACCAAGGAGGCCGTCTTCCTGATGGCGCTCGCGGTCGTGGGCCGGAGCGGCGATGACGCACGACGCACGGTCGTGATCCCCACACCCGCCTACCCGGTGTACGAGCCGGGCGCGCGGTTCGCGGGCGCGGATGTGGCCCTCGTCCCGCTGCGCAGCGAGGACGGCTGGCGGTTCGATCCCGACCGCGTCCCGGACGAGGTGTGGGCGCGCACCGCGCTCCTGTGGCTCAACTACCCGCACAACCCGACCGGCGCCGTGCTCTCTCGCGCCGATTACGAGCGCGTGAGCGAGCGCGCGCGCCGATTCGGATTCTGGGTCGCCTCCGATGAAGCCTACGCCGAGGTCTGGTTCGACACCCGTCCGACCTCGATCCTCGAGTGCGGGTTCGACAACGCCGTGGCGCTCCACACGCTCAGCAAGCGTTCGGCCATGACCGGCTACCGCTCGGGCTTCATCGCGGGCGACGAGCGCCTCATCACGGCGCTGCGCCGGTTCCGGCCCAACGTCGGGGTCGCGACACCCGACTTCGTCCAGCACGCGGCGATCGCGGCGTGGGACGATGACGCGCACGCCGACCGGCAGCGCGAGCGCTATGCGGCCAAGCGCACGCTGCTCCGGGAGTATTTCGCACGCCGCGGCTGGGCGGTCGAAGCGAGCGAGGCCACGTTCTACCTCTGGATGAGGGCCCCGGGCGGTGACGACGTGGAGTTCGTGCGCGACCTGCTGCGCGTGGGTGTGGTGGCGACCCCCGGCTCATTCATGGGCGAGACGGGGGCGGGATTCGTCCGCTGGGCGCTCGTCCCCACCCTCGACGATTGCCGCGAGGCCCTGACGCGGCTCGGTGCGGTCACGGGAGCGGGGGCGCGATGAGCGGCACCCCGCGTGCCACGGGAGCCGACGCGGGCACGACGCTGCCGGGGGAGCTGATCGAACGCTGGAGGCGGGTGATCGGGGAGGCCTACACCGGGACCCGTCCGCTGGATGACGCCGAAGCGCGCGGCGCCGTGGAAGGGGCGATCGCGTCGCTCGACGCAGGGACGTTGCGGGTCGCCGAACGCGCGGGCGCCGAATGGATCACCTACGGATGGCTGCAGCAGGCGCTGGCGCTCTATTTCCGGATCCGGGTCTCGACCACGTTCGAGGTCGGTCCGTTCGAGTTCCACGACAAGATCCCGCTCAAGAAGGGTCTGGCCGCCGCCGGCGTGCGCGTCGTGCCTCCCGGCGTCGCGCGCTACGGGTGCTTCCTCGAGCCCGGCGTGATCCTGATGCCGGGCTACGTCAACGTGGGCGCCCGCGTGGGTGAGGGGACGATGATCGACACCTGGGCGACCGTAGGCTCGTGCGCTCAGATCGGCCGGCGCGTCCACCTCTCGGGCGGTGTGGGGATCGGCGGTGTGCTCGAGCCTCCCCAGAGCCGGCCGGTGATCGTCGAGGACGACTGCTTCATCGGCTCGCGCGCCATCGTGGTGGAAGGCGTCATGGTCGAAGAGGGCGCCGTGCTCGGCGCCGGCGTGGTGCTCACCGCCTCGACGCCGATCCTGGACGTGCGTGGCGCCGCCGTCGTCGAGACGCGCGGCCGGGTGCCGGCGCGCGCCGTGGTGATCCCCGGCACGCGTCCCCGCCAGTTCCCGGCGGGGGAGTACGGCACGCCCTGCGCGCTCATCATCGGCGAGCGTGGCGCCTCGACCGATCGCAAGACGTCCCTCAACCAGGCGCTGCGCGAGTTCGGCGTCCCGGTGTGAACCGCTCCGCCGGCGGGGCCGCGTCACGCGACCCACGACCGTCGGGGTCCCGAGGCGCCCCGCGCGCCGCCCCGCGCGGCTCCGCATCGCGCGGCGCCGGCACGGCTTCGGCACCCGGAGGAGCGTGGCGCGACCACCTGCCGACCGTCGCGCTCGCCCTCCTCGGGCTCGTGCTCTACGCGCGCGGGCTCGTGCTCGGACTGGTGGGCGACGATCTCACCCTGCTCGATGCCGCCCTCCGGCATCCCCTGGGCGAGCTCCTGAGCGGACGCCACGGCATCCTCGGCTACTACCGCCCGGTCTCGCGCGAGCTCTACTTCTGGGGATGGGGCCGGGTCTTCGGTCTGGGGGCCGGCGGGTTCCATCTGGTCAACGTGCTCACCTTCGCCGCGGTCGTCGTGATGATCGAGCGGCTGGCCCGCACGTGGGCGGGCCCGCGCGCGGGCCGTCTCGCGGCGGTCGCGTTCCTGCTCTTCCCCCCGGGAAGCGCGCTGCTCGCGTGGGTCTCGTGCGCTCAGGACTTGATCATGCTGTTCTGGACGCTGGCGGCGCTCCTGCTCTACCGCGATGGTCGTCACGCGCTCGCGGGCCTCGCGGCCGTGCTCGCCGCCCTCTCCAAGGAGACGGCGGTGGTGCTCCCCGCGGCCCTCGCGGTGATGGACTGGCAACTCCATCCGGGGGCGCCGCATCGCGCCCGCCTCACGCGCCTCGCGCCGGTCCTCGCCGGGACCGGCGTCGCGATCGCGGTCTCCATCGCGGTGCGCGCGTCGTGGCCGGCGGGCGCCGCGGTCACGATCTGGTCGCCGGCGCAGTTCACTGGCGCATGGCGGTTGCCGTTCGACTTCCTGCGCACCCTGCTGCCTCCCGATACCGGGGCGGGGATCGCGCAGGCGCTCGAGTCGCAGCCGGTGTGGCTCGGGTTGATCGGCGTGCTGGCGGCGCTCACCGTGCCGTGGAGTCGTCCCGCGCGTACTGCGGGGAGCGGCGCGGGAACCGCCTCGCGCGATCGAACGCGACCGGTCGTGATCTTCGGCCTCGCGCTCCTCCTGCTGGCGATGCTGCCGGTCGGGTTCGTGATCGAGCGCTGGCGCGGCTACTTCTTCTCGCTCTCGGCGGTGGGCGGCGCGCTCGCCGTCGGCGTGCCGCTCGCCTCGCTCACCCCGCCGCTCGCGCGCGGCATCCTCGCCATGGCCGCGGTCGTCCACTTCGCGGCCGGCGGGATCTATCGTCCGATCGAGACCGCGGAGGGTCCGGCCAGGCACCCGCACGTCAACTACGCGTTCTTCCGCGAGACCGGAGCGCTCACCGAGAGCCTGCGCGTGGCGCTCGCGCCGTGGTGCGAGTCCATCGCCGCGCTGCCGCGCACGTTCGTGGCCGGGGTGCCGCCCAGCCAGGCCTTCGAGACCGCGTTCGGCCCGGGTCTGCGCTGGACCTGCCGGGACACCGTCGCGCGCGTCCGGTTCCTCGCCGAGTTCACCCCGCCCGACGCGCGCACCGAGTTCGGCGTGCTGCGCTTCGACCCCCGCACGGTGCGGTTCCACCACGAGCGCGCCGACGCCCGTGTGCGCGGCCGGGTGGGGGAGGGATTTCTGATCCACGCCCGCTACGACGTGGCGGCGGCCTGCTTCGAGTCGGCGGCCGGCGGGGCGCCCGACCGCGACCTGAGCTATCCGTTGGCGGTCGCGCTCGCCGCCGACGGGCGAGGCGACGAGGCGCGTCGTGTCTGGCGTGACGCCGTCGGGCGCGGCGCGGTGCTCGACGCCGCGGTCATGGCGGGCCGGTTCTCCGGCAGCGCCGGCGCTCCCGCGCAGGG
>JBKJXJ010000387.1:0-10861 GCA_046716125.1 Candidatus Eiseniibacteriota bacterium | reverse complement strand
GCAGGGCCGAATGCGGTAACAGGGACAGTGTACCCTCCACCGCGGACTCGCCCGGACGGGAGACCCTCACGGTGACGCGCAGCTTGTCGATGTACTCGGGCATGGGACCTCCGGGGCGCACCGCCCCACATGCGTTATCGGTCCTTGAACCCCCCGGGTTGAGCCCCGAAGACGTCTCCTTGCGGCTGGAGGAATGCCTCCCAAGTGCCGATAACGAAAGTCGAGGCCTGCCCGGGTTCGGCGGGGGCGTGCTCCCCCCTGCCGCTCACCGCGACCGGCCGGCCGACACCGAGGTCCCATGGCGAGAATCGACGCGATCCTCAAGCTGGTGAAGCAACAGGGCGCCTCCGATCTCCACCTCACGACCGGCTCGCCTCCGATGGTGCGGATCAACGGGGAGATCGTCCCGATCCCCTACGAAGAGCTGACGCCCGAGGTCATCCGTGTGCTGCTGTTCGAGCTGATGGACACCGATCTCCGGGCCCGGTACGAGCGTGAGCGGGACGTGGACTTCTCGTACGAGGTCCCGGGCGTGCTGCGCCTGCGCTGCAACATCTACGAGCAGTCGCGCGGCATGGCGGGGGCGTTCCGGCTGCTCTCCAATCAGATCCTCACCCTCGAACAACTGGGCCTGCCCGCGCACGTGGCGCGCTTCACCGAGCTGCAGCGTGGGCTGGTGCTGGTCACCGGCCCGCCCGGGACCGGCAAGTCGAGCACGCTGGCGGCGATGGTCGATCACATCAACCGTACCCAGCCCAAGCACATCCTCACGCTCGAGGACCCGATCGAGTACCGCCACACCAACCATCGCTCGCTTGTGACCCAGCGCGAGGTCGAGCGCCACACCCCGAGCTTCGCCCAGGGCCTCAAGGCCGCGCTGCGAGAGGATCCCGATGTCATCCTGGTGGGCGAGATGCGCGACGCCGAGACCATGTCGCTGGCGATCACCGCCGCGGCGACCGGCCAGCTCGTGTTCGGAACGCTGCACACGATGAGCGCCGCGCAGACGGTGGATCGCATCCTCGACTCGTTCGACGGCGAGCGACAGACCCAGGTGCGCCTCATGCTCTCGGAGTCGTTGAAGGGCGTGCTGGCGCAGCGGCTCATCCGGCGCGCCAACGGCACGGGCCGGGTGCTGGCGCTCGAGATCCTGGCCGGAAACACGGCGGTCGCGTCGCTCATCCGCGACAAGAAGACCTTCCAGCTTCCCTCGGTCCTCCAGGCCGGGCGGCGCGAAGGGATGCAGTCCATGGACGATGCGATCATGACGCTGGTCCGCGGCGGAGTGGTCTCGGCAGAGGATGCGGCGAATCACCTGACCAGCCGCGAACTGCTGTCCCCGGGCACGCCGCGTCCCGGCGACCCCGGCCCGGCGCGGCAGGCGGCCTGACGATGCCGCCCCCCGTCGTCGCCCTCGAGGGGGATCTCCGCGTCATCTCGCTGTTCGATCTGGGCCAGCTCCTGCGCCTGAACGGCGCCACCGGGTGCCTCGCGATCCAGGACGGGACCCGCAAGGGCTCGCTCTATTTCGACAGCGGCGATCTGATCAACGCGGTGGATGACACGTTCAATCAGGGCGAGGAGGCCGCGATCGGGCTGTTCGGCTGGCGGAGCGGCGCGTTCGAGTTCCGCGCCGAGGCGCCCGTGGGCGGGCACGTCATCGAGTCCGGCACCGAGGCCGTCATGATGGAGGCGGCGCGCCGGCTGGACGAGATGGCGATCGGGAGCGCCGAAGGGATCGACGACAGCGAGACCCGGCGGCTGCAGGAGCATCAGGCGGCGATGGAGGCGCTGCGCGACGCGTTCCGGCGCGTGGCGGGCGAAGCCAACGATCCGCACCCGGCGATGGACGCGCTCGCCGTGACCGTTCACCTCTACGAGCTGACCGAACCCGAGGATCGCCTGCTCTACCGCCCCGAATATCCCCCGTTCATGCGGCGGCGCGGGCGCTGGTCGCCGGTGCCCGAACCCGCGCTCTCGATCTCCGACTACGAACAGCTCCGCCGGCGTCTCGCGGACGCCTGCGACCCGGTCGAGGACGGCGGAACCGGGCCCGACGCGAGCCGGCGCATCACCCTCGCCAACGGCCGCGTCCTCCTCCTTGACACGATCGGCGAGGGGGGCGGGCAATCCCTCTGGGTGCGGCCGGCAGGAGCCGCCCCTCTCGAGAGCGGACCGACGCTCTGCGGCGACCTGGACATGTTGAGCACGCTCATCGGGCTGCCCGAGTCGCTGCTGATCCTGGGCGCCGAGGAGCATTCGATCGCCCGCAAGCTGCTGGTCGCGGCGGCCGGGCTCGCCATGAGCCCCGCCGATACGGTGGTCCTGGTCTCCACCGATGGGACCGGCGCCATCAGGAGCCCCTCCGGGATCAGTCTCGCGACGACGCCCGCACGCCTGCGCGCCCTGCTCGGGACGGTCCGGCCGGACATCGTCGCGCTGGACCCCGACCTGGGCCCCGGTGCGGTGGCGCTCGAAGATCTCGCGACGGTGCCTCGCGTCCTGGCGGCGGTCGTGGGCCACGACGCGGCCTCCCTCCCCGCCCGCTGGCTCTTCCGCCTCACCTGCCGGCGGCGCGCGGCCGGCACGGCATGGCTCGCCACCATGCTGCGCGGCATCGTCACCGCGCGGCGCTCCGATGGCCGGCCCGGCGCCCTCGCGGTCTCGGCATGGTCGCTCGACGCACGGGAGCGCGAGCTGGCGCTGCGCGGCGACATCGAGGCCCTCGGCGACCGGCTCGACGCGCGCTCGACGGGCTGAGCGAAGGCGGGCAACGGTCGGCCGGAGTCCAATCCCCAGCCGGCGCATCTAAGGGGGTCATCTCTGACCTGAGGAGGGATGCCCCATGTTGCATGTCACGCCGAGCCCCGCCGCTTTCGAGTCCGGATCGCCCCATCCGCCGACCGGGGACATTCGCGCCGCTGTGACGCCGCCCGATGACGACGCGCTGCTCGATGCCTATTCGAACGCCGTCACCCGCGCGGTGGAACGGGCCGGACCCACGGTCGTCAACATCGAGGTCCACGGGATCGAGGCGCCGCGCGGCCCGCGCCGCGGACCCCGCCCGGAAGGGGGCAGCGGTTCGGGATTCCTGTTCACCCCGGACGGTCTCATCCTGACCAACAGTCACGTCGTGCACGGCGCGCGGCGGATCGAAGTGACGGTCCAGGACGGCCGACACCTCGAAGCCTCACTCGTGGGGGACGATCCCGACACCGACCTGGCGGTCATCCGCGTCACCGGCGACGAGCTGGTCGCCGCCTCGCTCGGCGACTCGGCGGGACTGCGGCCGGGGCAGCTCGTTATCGCGATCGGCAATCCACTCGGCTTCCAGGCCACGGTCACCGCCGGCGTGGTGAGCGCGCTCGGGCGGTCGCTGCGCTCGCGCTCGGGACGGCTGATGGACAACATCATCCAGACCGATGCGGCGCTCAACCCCGGCAACTCGGGCGGGCCGCTGGTGGACTCGCGCGGCGAGGTGGTGGGCGTCAACACCGCCGTCATCCTGCCGGCCCAGGGGCTGTGCTTCGCGATCCCGGTCAACACGGCGCGCTGGGTGGCCAGCCGGCTCATCCGGGATGGTCGCATCCGCCGCGGTCACCTCGGGCTCGGGGGACAGACGGCGCAGCTTCAGCGGCGCCTGGTGGTCCACCACCGGCTCCCGGCCGGGAGCGGCATGCTGGTGCTGCACATCGAACCCGGCAGCCCCGCGCACGGAGCGGACCTTCAGGAGGGCGACGTGATCGTCGGCTTCGCGGACGAGACGGTGGCGGGCGTGGACGACCTGCATCGCCTGCTCACCGGAGAGCGCATCGGGACGCCGACGCCGCTCACGCTCATCCGGCGCACCGAGAAGCACGTCGTGCACGTCATCCCGGTCGAATCGCGCGCGAACGGCGGAGGCTGACCGCCCCCGGGTCGCGACCGACGAGGACCGGCCGCGGGCGATGTGCGCCCGCGGGCCCCCACGCGCCCCCGCTGCCGCCGCAAAGGGCAGCAGTGGGACGCGCGGAGGATCCCGCAGGACTGCGCTCGATGCGACTCACCGAAGCAGCGCCAACCGCTTCTCGAATCGACCCTCGGGCGTGATGAGGCGGTAGAAGTACAGTCCGGCGCCGAGCCGCGCACCGCCAATGTCACGGCCGTCCCACGTCGCGCGATGCACGCCGGCGCCGAAGGGGCCGTCGGCGAGACGCGTCACGTGACGGCCCTGCGTGTCGAAGACATCGAGCGTGATCTCGCCTGGCTGCGCGAGCCCGAATGCGATCGTCGTCGGACCCGCCGATGGATTCGGCGCGTTCTGAGCGAGGAACGCCACCGCGGGCGTTCCGCCATCGACCCCGGTCACACCCGTCCCGTTGACCTGAACCGTCAGCGACTGGGCCGGGCCCCAGTTGCCCTGATCGTCCTGGCCGCGCACCCACAGCTTCCGGGCGCCCGTATCGAATGACGTCGTGTTCATGGTGGCGCTCACGTCCACGGTCAGGCTCCCGAAGGTTCCGGACATGGCCGTTCCGCTTCCGGCGGGCGCCGGCGAATCGCCGAACGACCACTCCGCCGCCGCGACCGTGCCGGACCCGGTGTTCTGGTCCGTGATCTGCGCCACCAGGGTCGCGGGATCCGGTCGCTGGATCGGGTTGGGGTCGGCGCCGATGGAGCCGGCCACGACGAGCGGTCCCTGTCCGTCGCCCCCCGCACGGTTGAGTGAGAAGTTGGCGTCCGACCCATCGCTTCCGGAAAGCGCGGGAGTCCCGTCGTCCACCACGCGGATGCGGACGCGAGCCCCGACCGTGTTGGAGATGGCCGCCAGGTTCCAGTTGTAAGGGCTGGGTCCCACGCCGGTGGCGAGCGCGATCCACGACGACCCGCCGTCGAGCGAGTACTCGAGCGAGCGCGACGCGATCACCCGCCCCGGCCCGGCGGTTTCGTTCCAGGTGATCGGCACCGAGTTCCCGGTGATGACCTCACCGCCGTTGGGCGAGGTGATCGTCGCGGTCGGGCGAGGCCGTCCCATGAGCCAGAGCACGGTCTTCCCGAGCAGATCGTTACGCGTGGCGCTCGACGCGGTGAAGGGCGGGTCGAGTGCGGTGAACTCGAGGAAGAGATTCACCAGACGTGACGGCTGGCCTCCCCAGAACGCGCTCGCCGGGCTCCCGTTGGGCGTGGCGCTCTCCCAGCGGAAGGCGACATGGTCCGGCGTGGCGCCCCCACCCCCATTGAGCAGGATGTAGCTCGACGTCCCGGGCGCCAATGAATTGATGTCGACTTCGTCTCCCGCTCCACCCGAGCGGAAGGGCGTATAGGGAATGCCGGCCACGTAGCCGCCCGTGATCGGATCGCTCGCGATGCCGACCGCCCGCGACCAGGTGGCGGGGTCGGCCTGGTAGATCGCCCTGAGCGTGTTCTGCACCCACAGGCTGCGCTCCACGCTGAATGCGGGCGCGCTCGGATCGGACATGCCCCAGCAGATGTCATGGCCGTCCACCAGCAACCGCCCGCCGCCATCGAGATAGTCCGTGATCCGGGTGCGCGCGGCGTCGGTGAAGGCCGGATACTGTTCGAAGCCCGGTTGCCAGAGCACCGTCTGGTAGGCGCGCAACCCCGCGCCGAGATTCCCGAGCGGTGGATCGCTCGACAGCGTCTCGCCCCAGATGTCGTAGTCGAAACCATTGGCCTGGAGGGCGCTCTCCCAGGTAACGGCCCGCTCGAATCCGTCGGCGCCGAAGACCATGAGGATGTCGCCCCGTGCCTTGACCGTGAACTTGTAGTGGAGCCCGCCCTGGTCATCCCGCGCCAGGTTTCCGCTCAGCGCCACCGATTCGACGTCATAGTAATAGGTGGCGCCCTGCGTGAGACCGCTCAGATCCACCGTATGGGTGAGCGGGGCGCCGGCGCCATCCGCCGACCCCAGCTCGAGCGAGGGGGTGAGACCGTAGTAGACGCGCGAAGAGGCATTGATGTTGGTGCTCCACGCGATCTGGACCTTGCCGCTCCCCTGCGGAAGCGCCCGCACATTGGAGATGATCGGCGTGGCGAGGCTCACCTGCGCCGTGGCGAGCAGGGTGGCGACCGGTGAGGCATCCTGGTAGGTCGCGGAGATCTGATCGCCATGCGAGACCGACAGCAGCCCGTCCCCGATCGAGGGGCTCCCGGGCGTGAGCGTCGCCGTACCGTTGTAGAGACCGTTGGCTCCGGTCAGGGTGACGATCAGCGGTGCGGACTCGGTGTCCGAGACCAGGCTCACGTCGACGGTGCCGCCGGCATTGGTATCGGTGACCCGCAGTTCCACCGTGCTGGTCGATCCATATTCCGCGCGATCGAGCGCCAGCGTTCCGGCATTGGTCCCGACGCCGCCAGTGATGCAGAGCCCGAACGGTTGCGGCCCCATCGGGACCGAGACGGCGTCGATGCGAACGGTCCAGATCCCGGTCGCGGGCGCCCCGACCAGGACGGCCTCTTCGACATTGCGATCGTCGTACGTGCCGCCCGTCTGTGACGAGCCTCCGGAGTACACGTTGCCTTTGTAGACCGTGGCGCCGTGGCTCACCGTGAGGTTCAGATTGTTGACGAGCTGGATCGCCGCCGCCGGATTGCCCGGGAAATCGGTCCAGCACAGCGATACTTCGAGCGGAACCGAGCCGTCCACGACGTTGATCTGGTATTCGATGAACTGCCCGGAGCCCATGCCGTCGGTCTGGTCCACCAGCAGCAGCTTCTTGGCGTCCCCGACGAAGTAGAGCACGTTATCGACGCTGATCTTGCCGAAGCCGACATTGTTGTCGGGCGCGGTGAATCCGCTCACCACGTTCGCGGCTGCGTTCACCCCCATCGCCTTCAGCAGTGCGGCCGACGGGCTGAAGCCGTTCGCCGGCACCTTGGCGCCGGTGGGGTACCAGCCCTCGGTGCAGTACTGCCGCACCAGGGCGATCGCGCCGGTCTGGCACGGGGTGGCCATCGACGTCCCCGAGAGCGGGGCGTAGGAGCCGGGCGTGCCGCTGGACGAGATCAGATTGACCGCCGGGCTGCTGAAGGTCGGCTTCCGGCGCCCGTCCTTGCAGGGCCCGCGGCTCGTCGAGTTGTAGATCCCGGTCCCGGTGCCGTTGGCGGTGCCGCCCGCGCTGGTCACGTTCTTCGCGGTCGACGGGGAACCGACCGATCCCGCGGTGCCCGAGTTGCCGGTCGCGAACGCCGCGTAGAAATCCTTGTGGTTCCAGAGGAACTGATCGGCGGTCAGCGAGTGAAGCGTGTAGGCGCCCGCCGTCGCGCCACCCCAGGAGTGCGCCGACACGCGCGCCCCACCCGAGGCATTCCCGTCGTAGGAAGGCTGGAACAGATCATTGAGGTCGGGGAACGGGTCCACGCCGTTCAGGAGCGTGGTGCCGCCGATGTCCATGAAGTAGATCTTCGCCTCGGGCGCGATACCGTCGTACGGCACCGCCCCGCCCGGCGCGTCGTTCCCGGTGATCGTGCCGCCGGTGTGCGTGCCGTGGAACACGGCGCCCGGATGATCGCCGAACTCCACGGCGGGGTTGGTCGAGCCCTTCTTGTACGCGATGATCTTGCGATGGCTGGGGTAGTCACCGAAGTCGGTGATCGGCACCAGCGGATCCAAGAACATCTCGTGGTCGACCTGGATGCCGCTGTCCGATGTCATGAGGATCTGCCCCTGGCCGCGGATCCCCATGTCCCAGACGCGGCGGTTGTTGCTGATGTTGGTCTGGACCACCCACTGGGCCTGTTCGTTCGAGAGCTCGAGCGCCACCACCGGCTCGACCCAGGCCACCTGGGAGAGCGACGCCACCGCGGACACCTGGGCGGCGCTCGCCTCGAAGCGCACCATCTTGTTGATCCCGTTGTCCCAGGTGTCGATGGTGGTCGTACCGAGACTTGCAAAGGACGCAGCCGAGGCCGTGACGTCGGCATCGTCGAACAGTAGCGCGGTGTATCGCTGGGGCCCTTCGGCCGCGCGATCGATCAGCGGACTCATCTTGTACGCGGGCTGGTAGTCACCCACCCAGGCCACGCCGGACCCGGCTGCGAGCAGGGTACTCGCCGCCTGGGTCATCCGCACCAGGTAGGCGTGATCGGGGATGTAGGTGAACACCGCTCCCCCGGCGGCCGTGATGCGCGCGAGGTCCTTCTCGCCCGGACTCTCGACGAACTGCACCAGGTACGCGCGCAGCGTGCCGGGATCGCCGACGTCCGTCGTGGTCGCAAGGTCTGTCGGGAGTTCGGGCAGCGCCTCGTTCGGCGCGAAGTCGTATCCGGCGGAGAGACGGATGCGCGGCGCCGTGCCTGCCTCGCCGGCGGAGACCGTCCCGGTCTTCGTTGCCATGTCCCTCGATCCCATCGCCCCGCGACGCGACTCGCGCAGGTAGGGCGAGGCGGCGACCTGGTTCACGAACCGGGGCTGCGCCGTGAAGGAGCGCACCTCGCTCACACGAAGGTCGCCGGTGTGGGCGTCGTGGTGTGCAACCGCCCACCACAGACGGGTCTCTGCATCGATGGTCACGCCGGCCTCGAGGAGCGACAGGACGGGCCCGGTCGCTTCGCGGATCACGAAGTCTCCGCCCTCCGGGAGCGCGGTCCAACCGCGGGTGTCGAATGGCTTCCGGGACAGGACGAGCCTCACCCGTTGCGATCCCGCGGGCATCTCGAACGCGAAGCGCACGGCGCTCTCGACCAGCTTCGCCCCTTCGGCAGGGGACACGAGCTGCGCCCGTCCGATCCTGGCCCGGTCCTCGGGACGGACCGACGCGCCGACGCCTCCCGCCTGCATGAACGACAGCAGGGTGGCGATGAAACATGCGAGCATGAACGCGCGAGGGATCCGAACGAAACCGATTCCGGCCCTGGACATCATGGCGAGCCTCCTTCGACGTGACATCCGCGAGACCGGTCTCGATTCAGGATCGAGCGCCGGTGTCGGCGGCGTGGGACGGACGTGGGCGCGCGGGATCGCGACGCACACGGGTGGGCCGAACGCGCCCCAACCATGGAGTCCCGGCATTGACTGCGGCTTGAGCGGGACGGGGACCACGCCGCCTGGGCAGGTCCAAGCTACGCTCTGACATCACGTTGGGAGATTTGATAGTCTCCCCGCTGGGACTTCGCCCTCAACGCGTCGAACCGTGTTCCACGAAGGGAGCGAGCCTGGCTCCGCATCCCGTGATCCGAATCGCTGCCCCGGTCGTCGGAGCGCTCACGCTGCTCGTGGGGATCCTGGTGATGGTGCGCAACATCACCGTCGAGGTGAACACCCCGGTGGATCTGCCGCGCGTCGCGTACGCCACGTCCACGACCTGCGTCCTCTGCCATCCGGGACGCTTCGAGACCTGGCATCGCACCTTCCATCGCACCATGACCCAGCGCGCGGAGCCCGCGGCGGTGCTCGGAGATTTCGAGGGCGCGAGCCTCGTCTACCAGGGCGTCCGGTCGCGATTCACTCGCGAGGGCGCACGCCACTTCATCGAGACCCGCTCCCCCGCGGGCGCGATGGAACGCTACGAGGTGGTCATGACGGTCGGCTCGCGCCGGATCCAGCAGTACGTGACGCGAATCGGTGGGCGGCACGTCCGGCTGCCGCTGGCGTGGAACATCGAGGAGAAGCGGTGGATCCACCTCAACGGCGCCTTCCTGCACCCCGACGGATCCGACTTCAACACCCACCGCGCGGACTGGGACTACAACTGCATCTTCTGCCACAACGTGAAGGCGCAGCCCCGCTTCGACGAAGGTTCAGGCGGCTTCGATCCCCGCGTCGCGGAGCTCGGCATCGCGTGCGAGGCCTGCCACGGCCCGGCCGAGCTGCACGTGCGTCGGAACTCCGATCCGCTCCGGCGCTATGCGCTCTATCTCGGCGGCCGCGATCCGACCATCCTCTCCCCCCGGGAGATGACGCCGTCGCGGCAGATCCAGGTGTGTGGCCATTGCCACGGGCAGCGCCTGCCCAACCCTCCGCAGCGCCTCGCCGAGTTCATGCTGGTCGGCGATCCGTACACGGCAGGCGACGATCTCGCGACCTTCACCACGCCGATCGGGGCGCACACCGAACTGCCGGGCGTGGACCTTCGCCAGCGGTTCTGGCGCGACGGCACCCCGCGGCTCACCGCCTACGAGTACCAGGGCCTGCTGATGTCCGAGGGCCACGCCGGCACCGAGCTCACGTGCACCTCCTGCCACGACATGCACGGCGGCGATCCGCGCGGGATGATCCGGCCCGAGCTGCGAGGACAGCGTGGTTGCCTCCAGTGCCACCCGTCCATCGGCCGCGATGTGCGTGCGCACACGCACCACGATCCGACCGGTCCCGGCAGCGACTGCTACGCCTGCCATATGCCTCCCATGACGTACGGACTGCTGGCGGTCCACCCCAGCCACCGCATCACGAATCCCGACCCGGCCCGCGCGGCGCGCGCGGAGATGCCCGACGCCTGCACGCTCTGCCACACCGATCGCACGGCGTCATGGGCGGCGAACGAGACGCGCCGCCAGTACGGGACGAACGCGGCGGCGCCGCCGGACGACGGCCCTTCCGGGATCGCCGAGAGTGTTCGCGCGCTGCTCGGGGGTGATGTCCTGCAGCGCGCGGTGGCGGTCAATGTGCTGGCCCAGGAGGCCTCGTATACGGCCGATCCGGTGGCCCGACTGTGGGCGGTCCCGTTCCTGCTCCTCACCATGGAGGATCGCTATCCCGCGGTGCGGCACTTTGCCTACCGCGATCTGGTGAGACTCTACCGGCGAGCGCAGGCCGCGGCACCGGACATGCAACGGTCTCCCCCACTGCCCGATTTCGACTATCTTGCCGAAGCGCCGGTGCGCGACGCGGCGCTCGCGCGGTGCTGGAGCTGGTGGCGGTCCC
>JBKJXJ010000386.1:0-4287 GCA_046716125.1 Candidatus Eiseniibacteriota bacterium | reverse complement strand
GCCGGCCACCGTCGGCCTGGATGATGCCCCACATCACCCAGGCGCGCTCGTCGTCCGGGGTCAGCGCCCGGGTCGCCAGCGCTTCGATCCACGCCTGAGGCACGTTGGGATCGCGGCTGAGCAGCAGTTCGGCGAGCATCCCGTGCAGGCGCGCATCGAGTGAGTTCCGGAGTACGGCGCCTGAGAGCACGGTGATCGCACCGGGACTGTCGCCGGCGGACGCCAGCTGCTGGGCGCGGGCGATCTCGGCGGAGGCATCGCGTCCGAGTGAGATCCCCGCCCGCTGCAGATGCCCTCGAGCCGCCAGCGTGTCGCCGCCCGCCCACTCGAGCCAGGCGAGGAAGTAGAGGACGTCCATCGCGGCCGGGCGCTGCTCCGTCAGCAGGAGCAGCAGGTCGCGCGCGGTGTCATACCGGTCATTGAGAGTGACCCGCAGCGAGATGCCCCGAAGTTCATCGAGGTCGCGTACTTCCTCTCGAAGCGTGTCGCCTTGCACGGCGAAGAAGAACACCGGACCCCGCCGTCCGCGCACGAGGGTGAAGTCCGTCTGGAAGTATGAGCGCAGGCTGGTGTCGCGATAGGCCCAGCGGACCAGTGGCCCGTCACCCGCCTGCCAGGCCAGGAATGCCGGGACGCCAGCGAAGAAGAATGTGCTCCGCGGCGGCACGGTGGGTCGCTGGCGCTTGAGGTCGGCAAGATAGCGCCCGATGCGATCGGTCGCGCGGTCGATGTAGCGCCGGTTGATGTGCGATTGCCAGGTCCACGCGCCGCGTCCGCTCGCGAACTCGGGGCTCCCGCGCCCGGACTGGGAGCCGGCGGCGAGGGCCACCACCACCGCCACTCTCACCCACAGCGGCCCGCGCGCGACGAGCGTCCCCAACGCGAGCGCCGCACCACAGAGCGCGAAGAGATAGTAGTAGGCCGACCACACGGAGGCGACCGCGATGAGCGGGGCGACCGCGGCAAGCGCCCACACCACGCCCGCGATCACGATCGAACGCGTTTCCCGTCCGGACTTTCCGCCCACACGCGCCCCCAGCACCGCGACGAGGACCGGCGCGAGCGCGAGGAGCGGCGGCACTAAGCGACCCATCGCCCCGAGCGCACCGCGCCACTCGAGGCCGAGGATCACGGGGATGAGGTGGGCGACCACGGCGAGAGCGCCCAGCGGCTCGAGGCCGAGCGAGGCGCCGAGCCCTCGCCGTTGCGGCAGGGTGATGACCCAGAAGACGGCCCACACCGCGACCGCGAGGCCGAGTGGCCAGGCTCGCCTGAGCGCCGCGAGCCAGCGCTCACCCGGACGCCGATCGGCGACGGCCGCGATGAGCGGGGTGAGCAACACGGTTTCCTTGGAGAGCAGCGCGAGGAGCAGCGTCGGTGCCGCCCACCCGCGGCGTCCCGCGAGATGGAGCGCGATCGCCCCGAGCGCGCCCAGCACCGCGAGCAGATCCTGGCTCCCCGAGACCCAGCGGAGCGGCACGTCGGCGGCGTAGTGAAGCGCCAGGAACCCCGCCCCGATCGCCGCAGCCCCCGCGCCCGCGAGGCGGCGCACGATGAGGAAGAGGAGTGACACGACGCCGAGGAAGAGAGCGAGGTTGGCCGCATGGGCTGCCGAGGGCGACTCCCCCAGGGGATGGGCGAGCACCCAGAAGTAGAGTTGGCGGCCCACCGGCCGGAAGAAGTTGCCGATGATGTCCGGCGAGGCGAGCGCGGCGGGAAGCGAGCGGCCCCGCGCCTGCTCGAGGAAGAGATAGTCGTCGGCGAAGAACGGGAGCCGGATCGCATCCCAGTGAAGGATCACGACTCCGAGCAGGATGAGGCCGAGGACGAGCCCCGCCGGCATTGACCAGCTCGGGAGCTTCGCGGCGCCGGTCGCGCGTGATGACTTCCCGGACGCGGATGCGGGGCTGCGCGGTGCGCGGGCCGAAGCTCGTGGCCGGCCGCGCGGGGTTCGTGGCGCCATAGGGGGCGCGATGCTACGCAGGGGGTGGCGGCGACGCCAGCGGATTCGATGATACAGTCGCCGACCACATGATCCGCTTAACCGTGCTCGCCCTCGCCCTGTTCGCCCCCGCGCTGCTCGCCGCCGCGCCCGCCGAGCTCCGCCTCGTCCCCCTCCCCCGCACCGTCACCCCTGGCGCCGGGACTTTCGCGCTCCGCGGCGAGCTGCGGATCGCCGTGACGCCGGGCAACGCCGAGGACGCCTTCGCGGCCGCCCAGCTCAAGGAGGAGATCGAATCCCGCTCGGCCGCCCGCGCGCGCGTGGTCGAGGGCGCCGAGGGCGAGATCGTGCTCGCCCGTGACGCCGCGCTCGCGGACGCCGGCGAGGAGGGCTATCGGATCGACGTCAAGTCAGGCGCCATCCGCGCCAGCGCGCGCACCGGCGCCGGACTCTTCTACGCGGTCCAGACGCTGCGGCAGATGGTGCGCGCCGACGGCATCCCGGTCGCCACGCTCACCGACCGCCCCGCCATGCGCTGGCGCGGACTCCAGGACGACATCAGCCGCGGCCCGGTGCCGACCGTCGCCAGTCTCGAGCGCCGCATCCGCACCGCCGCCGAGTACAAGGTCAACCTCTATGCGCTCTACATCGAGGCCGCATTCGACTATCGCAGCCAGCCGCTCATCGCCCCGCCCGGCGGGGCGCTCACCGCCGCGGAGGTCGCCCATCTCAGCGACTACGCCCGCCGATACCACGTGAGCCTCATGGTGCAGCAACAGAGCATGGGCCACCTCGAGCGCGTGCTCGGGTGGGAGAAATACCGCCCGCTCGCCGAGGTCGAGGGCGGCAACACGCTCTCGCCCGCCAACGAGGGCACCTACGCCCTGCTCGACTCGCTCTACCGCGAGATCGCGCCGCTCACCAGCGCCCCGTTCTTCCACGTCGGCGGCGATGAGCCTTCGGACCTGGGGACGGGGCAGTCGCGCGCGATGGTGCAGGGAAAAGGGCTGGGGCCCACCTACCTGGGATACATCAAGCGCCTGCGCGAGCTGCTCCTCCCCCACGGCAAGCGGCCGATGATCTGGGGCGACATGGTGCTCAAGTTCCCTGAGCTGATCCCCAAGCTCAGCCGCGACGTCGTGGTCGCGACCTGGGAGTACCTGGCGCACGACACCTACGCTCCGTGGATCACGCCGTTCCGCGATGCCAAGGTGGACTTCTTCGTCTGCCCGGGCGTGGTCAACTGGAACCGCGTGTTCCCGAACCTCGACCAGGCCATCCCCGGCATCCGCGTGTTCACGCGCGAGGGGCAGGCGGCCGGGGCGATCGGGCAGCTCGACTGCGCGTGGGCCGACAACGGCGATGCGCTGTTCGCGCTGGCCTGGTATCCCGCGCTCTATGGCGCCGCCGCCGCGTGGCAGGCCGGCGACTCCGACCCCGAGCGGTTCGCGAGGGCGTTCGACTGGGCGTTCTTCCGCAATCCCGGCGACGAGATGGCGCAGGCCATCCGCCGGCTCAACCGCGCGCACGCGCTGATCTCGGCCGCGCGGCCCAGCGATGCCACGCTCGAGGTGTTCTGGCTCAACCCCGCGCGCAGCACGCTCGACCGCCAGTTGAGCGGGATGATCGACTCGGTCGCCGTGCCCCTCAGGACGACGCAGGAGGAGGCGATCGAGCTGATCGGGCGCGCCCGCTCGCGCGCCGCACGGAACGGCGACCTGCTCGACGCCTACACGTTCGCCGCCCGCCGGCTGCACGCGATCGGCACGCGGGCGACCATGGCGCGCCGGATGCGCGACCTCTACCGGCAGGCACTCCAGGCGCAGGAGGACCGCTCGCGCACCGCCCAGGTGGTGAGCCTGATGAGCGGGATCCTCGGCGTGCTCGGCCAGGGGCGCGAGAGCACGGCACTCCTCAAGACCGAGCACGAGCGGCTCTGGCTCGCCGAGAACCGCCCCTACTGGCTCGACAACATCCGCGCCCAGTACGACCAGGATCTGCGCGCCTGGATGGACAAATCCGATGAGCTGCGCGCCTACACCGTGATGTTCCGCAACGGTCGGCGCCTGCCGCCCGCGGACCAGGTGGGACTCGGGCCTTAGTCGCCGCGGGGGCTCAGCCGAGGGTACGCCAAGGGCGGGGCGATCGTCGGCCCGCCCTGGCGGTTGGTGAGGGATCCCTCAATCCCTCACTTCTGGGACATCTGCGCCATCGCCTCGCGACCGCGGCGCTGCATCTCTTCGTCCGACACGTCTTCCTTGTGCGTCGCGAGCTCCCAGTAGTGTCCGAACGGGTCGGCCAGGAGCCCGTAGCGATCGCCCCAGAATGCGTCGTTCACCGGCATC
>JBKJXJ010000385.1:0-12362 GCA_046716125.1 Candidatus Eiseniibacteriota bacterium | reverse complement strand
CGCGGCCACCGGTGCCCGGGCGCTGGAGCGTCTCGCGCGCGGCCGGCTGATCGGGCGGCGCGCCGAGCTGCAGCAGCTCCGCGAGCGGTGGTCGCAGGCGATGCAGGGGCAGGGTCACCTGGTGGTGATCTCGGGCGAGCCGGGGATCGGCAAGTCGCGGCTCGCCCACGAGGTCGTGGTGCACGCGCGCCTGAACGGCGCGGCGGTGCTGCGCGGCGGCTGCTACGAGTACGAGGCCACCACCCCCTACCTGCCGTTCGTCGAGGCGCTGCGCCAGTGGGTGCACGTCCAGACCCCGGAGGCGCTGCGCGCCCAGCTCGGCCCGCTGGCGCCGGAGCTGGCGCGGCTGGCACCCGAGATCTCGGCCAAGATCGGACCGCTCGAAGCCAGTCCGCCGCTTGCGCCGCACGAGGAGCGCCTGCGCCTGTTCGACCACGTCGCGCGCCTGCTCCAGGGGCTGGCACGCGAGCGCGGCTTGCTGCTGCTGCTCGACGACCTGCACTGGGCGGATCAGGGCACGCTCACGCTGCTCCAGTACCTGATGCGCAACCTGCGCGACGAGCGCCTGCTAGTGCTGGGCGCCTATCGCGAGGCCGAGCTGGACCGCTCGCATCCGCTGGCGGCGGCGCTGGTCGAATGGAACCGCGAGCGGCTCGCGACCCGCATCGCGCTCCAGCGCCTGCCGCTCGAGACCACCACCGAGATGCTCGCGACGCTGTTCGGTCAGGAGACGGTGAGCCCCGACTTCGCCGCCGCGCTGCAGCGCGAGACCGAGGGCAATCCGTTCTTCGTCGAAGAGGTGGTGAAGACGCTGATCGAGCAGGGCCAGATCTACCGCGCCGGCGCCGACTGGCAGCGCCAGGACGTGGCGGAGCTGGTGATCCCGCAGAGCATCCGCGCCGCGGTGTCGCGCCGGCTCGACCGCCTGACCGAGCCGTGCACGCGCACGCTCCACGTCGCCGCGGCACTCGGCAAGACGTTCGGGTTCGCCGAGCTGGCGGCGGCCGCCGAGACCGGCGAGGACGAGCTGCTCGACGGGCTCGACGAAGCGGCGGCGGCGCAGGTGGTGCGCGCCGAGGAGGAGGGCACCTTCGCCTTCACGCACGACAAGATCCGCGAGGTGCTGCTCGACGAGCTGAACCCGATCCGCCGCCGCCGGCTCCACCAGCGGATCGGCGAGGGTCTCGAGCGCCTGCTGGGCGAGGACGCCGCCATCCGCGCCCAGGACCTGGCCCATCACTTCGTGTTGAGCGGCGATCTCGCGCGCGGCATGGACTACTCGTTGCGTGCCGCCGCCCAGGCCGAACGCGTGTTCGCGCACGACGAGGCGTTGCACTTCTACGCCCGCGCCCGCGAGTGCGCCGAAGCGCTCAAGCGCACCGACGAGATCGTGGCGATCGAGCAGAGCATGGGCGGAGTGCACGACCGGCAGGGCGACGGCCCGAAGGCGGTGGCGCACTACGAACGGGCGCTGGAGCTGGCCACCGATCCCGACCGCCGCGCCGCCCTCAAGGCCGCCATCGGGAACATGTACGTCAACACCGGCGACGCGCGGGGCATGCCCTATCTCGAGCAGGCGCTCGCGGAGCTCCATCCCCAGCGGCAGGCGAATCTGCGGGGACTGGTGCTGGCCGGGGTCGGGCGCTATCACCACTACCGCGCCCAGCACGCGCGGGCGCTCGAGTTTCTCGAGCAGGCGCGACGCATCGTCGAGCCGCTCGACGATCCCAGCATCCTGCAGCGGGTCTACGCCTACACCGCGGGCGCCTACCAGCATCTCGCGCGGTTCCGCGAAAGCACGACCTGGGCCGAGCGCTCGCGGGCGCTCGGCGAACGCACCGGATTCCTCGAAGCCGAGCGCATCGGCTGTGAGTTCCTGGGCGAGAACTCGGCGTGGCTCGGCGCCTGGGACGACGCGCTACGATACTCGGCCCGCAACCGCGAGATCTCCGAACGCATCGGCTCGCTGTACGGCCGGGCCTGGTCGCTTCTGCCGCGGTCGTGGGCGCTGTTCGCCCGGGGCGAACTGGTGCAGGTCGAGCGCGAGCTGCGCGAGGCGATCGCGCTCACCGAGCGCATCGGCGAAGAGCGGTTGGGCACGTTCTACGGCTCGCACCTCGCGCGGGTGCTGGTCGAGCTCGGCGACGACGACGGCGCGCGCGCGGTCGCCCGGCGGTCGATCGCGGCCGCCGATCATCTGGGCCAGGGTCTGATCCGGTCCGAATGCCGGCTGGCGCTCGTCTATCTGGACGACCGGCGCGCCCGCTGGGACGAAGCGCTGGCACGCATCGACGAGTGCGACGCCTTCATGAAGGAGACCGACAACGGTCTCTACCGGCTCCGCGAGGGTCCGCACCGCGTGGGGGCGCTGCTCGAGCTGGGCCGGATCGACGAGGCCGCGGCCCAGCTGCTCGACCTCCAGGAGCGGGCGTCGCGGTCGGAGGCGGCGCACACGTCCCTCCTGCTGTCCGGCCGCGAGGCCCGCCTGCGCGAGCTGCGCGGCGACAACGAGGCGGCGGCACGGCTGTTCGACGGCGTGATCGACCGGCTCGAGGCCGACGGCTGCCGGCTGGAATTGGGCTACACGCTGGTCGCGCGCGGGAGGTTCCGCGAACGCCGCGGCGACGCGCCGGGCGCTGCCTCCGACCGCGCGCGCGGCAGCGAGCTGCTCGCTGCCTGTCGGCGCGCCTCGTGATGGTCTCCCGCGCTCATGGCGACGCGAGCGGACATCAGCGGACCGATCCGCGAGTACATCCTCAAGCGCTTCCCGCTGGCGCGTAGGCAGCCTCGGGGACCACGATCCGCTCGCCGACGTGGCGATCGACAACGACCTCGCCGCACTCATGTACACCTCGGGTTCGACCGGCAGGCCCAAGGGCGTGATGCTCACCCACGCGCAGATCATGGCCGGCGCCTCGATCGTCTCGACCTCCCTCGAGATCACGGAGCGAGACCGCATCCTGGCGGCACTGCCATGACCTTCGACACCAGGCTCAACCAGCTCATGACCGCCTTCCAGCAGGGGGCAACACTGGTGATGTTCCGGTTCGTGTTCGCGCGCGAGACCGTGCGGAGCATCTGCCCGCCCACATGATGCCGCGCGCGATAATCGCGCGACGGTGCTGGCGGATGGGGTGGTGGCGGGGAAGGCGTTGGGGTAGGCCACCGAAGACACCTGGCACCTCAAGTCGCGGATCGCCGCCGCCGGCGCAGTCTCCTCGCCCGCGCCAGTTCCATCTCGAACTCCTCACACTTCGACTCCGCGCCCTCGCTCCGGCTCCACGCGCGGATGGTCCGCATACGAACGGCATGCCCAAGCGCGATGGCAACCGCCACGGCAAGGGCCTGGCGGTCGTTCCACTGGTAGAACGCGGCAAGTCGGTCACGGCATGAGTCCGTCGCCGAGAGCGCAAGGGTCGCCCACCGGCCCTTCTTCAGGACCGCGGGCCGGATGGAATGATCGGTGCCGATAGCCAGGGGCCCGCGCGGGAACTCGACCACGAAGCTCACGTTCGGATGAACGTAGTGATCTCCTCGGCGACGGAACCCGAGCTTCACAGCGGCTTACCGGTCCGCCGGGGCCTTCTTCGAAACGCGGAGATCCGGCGGCGAAGCTTCGAGTCGGGCTCGGACAGCTTCATGGGGTAGGCCTCGAGTTCCGGCCTGGCGAAGTGGCCGGGATTGATCTGAAAGGCTCGCGTCCGCCCGACGCTGCGCGCGGCCGCGAGCCCGTCCTTCTCGAGGCTTGTGAGCGCCCGTTGGACCGAGTAGAGCGGCAACTCCAGCAGGCCGGGACAGCTCCCGCGCGTGGCTCTCCGTAAGGAGGCGCAGCGCGACTAGGACCTGCGTGCGGCTCCGGCTTCCGAACGTGCTGGTGTGTCGCATGACCATATTAGATGGTCATATAGAACAAATAATTGGTCGTAGCAAGCAGACCGCTCCGAGCAGGCCGCCAGGCCGGGGGATCGTCGTCGTGACGATTCAGCCACCAAGGGGTTCAAGATGATCGTCGGGGGCCAGTTCGACGAGCTGCCCGTCGGACCTCACTTCGGAGCGCGTTTCCCACCTTGATTCGAAGTCGAAGCCTTTCGGTCGTTAGGCATCTTCGCGGTCGCCCGCGGGCTCCGCGGCTTCGCGTTCCTCCGTGCCAGTTCCCGCTCGTCGAGCTGCTGGTCGACGCCGTCCTGCTCGTGGCGTCCCCGGGCGGGGTTCGCAGCCGGCCGGAGCGGTCCGGGCACCTCCGCGGGTCGCCGGGAACGGCCGGAGGACGATGACTTCTCACCCTGTTGCCTCTTGTTCGCCATGGTCCGCCTCCTTCGATGTGACTTCACGAACGCACGAGACGCTTCCTCATGGTAGACGAATCCAGGGGATGCAAGTGACGACCAGTTGCTGATAGGTTCCCGTGCATGATTCGTCCTCAACACCCCGCAGTGCCGTGTGCGGGATATCCGCACGAACGCCTCCCAGGCGGAAGCTGGAACCCGACCCGCCGGTAGGCAGGCCCTGCGCGAGCAACCACCCATGGAGCTCGTAACCGCCTTCCAGACCCTGGGCATCTCGCTCGGACTCGGGCTCCTGGTGGGCATCCAGCGCGAGCGGGTGGATGCGCCCCTGGCGGGGGTGCGCACGTTTGCGCTGATCACGCTGCTCGGCACGCTCACCGGAATGCTTGCCCTGAGTCTCGGCCCGTGGGTGGTCGGCGCGGGGGTCCTCGCTGTGGCCATCACGACGGCGATGGGCAACATCCTGGCGCTGAAGCAGAAGCGGAACGGGACGGGGATCACGACGGAGATCGCGATCCTGCTGATGTATGGGATCGGCGCGTACCTGGTGTTCGGGCCGCGCGAGGTGGCCGTGGTGCTCGCCGGTGGAATTGCCGTGCTGCTTCATGCGAAGCCCGTCATGCATCGCTTCGTAGACCGCCTGGGTGAGAGCGACATGCGGGTCATGATGCAGTTCGTGCTCATCACGCTCGTCATCCTGCCGGTGCTTCCGGATCGGGACTTCGGACCCTTCCAGGTCCTCAATCCGCGCGAGATCTGGCAGATGGTGGTGCTGGTCGTCGGAATCAGCCTCCTCGGCTACATCGCGCTCAAGCTCTATGGCAAGGGCCGCGGCATCGTCCTGTCGGGCCCGGGCCGGGAGCTCGCGCGGGGAAACAGGTTGGAGCGGGGTGGTCGCTCGGCGCAGGCTCGCCGTCGCCCGTAGGCGGGTTCTTCTCCTTGGTTCTTGGGAGACGACGATGACGGAGGTGACCACGATGGCCGAGATGAGAATCAAGACGCCCTGGCATCTTTGGGTGGTCGGCGTGAGTGCTGTGCTGTTCAACGCCATCGGCGCATTCGACTACGTGATGAACCTGGTGCAGGGCGCCGGCTACCTGGCCAGCGCGGGCATGACGCCAGCCCAGATCGCCCACTATCAGGAGATGCCGATCTGGATGAGAGTGGTCTGGGCCGTAGGTGTTTGGGGCGCGATGCTGGGTTCGGTGCTCACCCTGCTTCGCAACAAGTTGGCTTTTACGATCTTCGCCGTGTCACTGGCGGCATTTCTGGTCAGCCTGATCTACACGTACGTCCTGACAGGCGGCGGCGAGATCATGGGCGGACAGATGGCGATTACGAACGTCGTCATCACGGTGCTACTGCTTTTCTTCATGTGGTATTCGTGGCTGATGACGAAGCGGAGCGTGCTCCGGTAGGCGGAGGCCTGACCCGGGCGTTGCCGCGTGCTCAGCCCCCGGTCCACGCTCCGATGAACCGCGCGAAGGTCAGGACGAAGAGACAGAACGACGCGATCATCGCGAGGAAGAACGTATGCTCGCCGGCCTGAGGAGGCTGCGGGGCCCGCGGGTCGCGGACCAATCTCAGATCTGGTCGCTGCGCCCACCCATGGCGCCTGCGTCTCGGATGTGTCGTTCCGCGGATCACGTCCATGGTGTCGTCCGTGGTGTGCGATCCAAGCTCGTCATGATCGTCTCCCGTCGGCCCGCGGGCACAGAGTAGCATAGCGGTCGCGCGAAGCGACCGCATTCTGTCACGGCGCGTCGGCGACTTTCGCGTTGACGCCTGTCCCCGCCGCGTCACCGGACCGTACCGGGTTTGCATCGTGCGGTCGTAGCCGCTTACCGCGAGGCCCGCGATCTTGTGGCGAGGGACGTCGGCACGAGCATGTGAAGGCCCCCCGCGGACGACGCCACCACCAGCCGTTCCGGTGCCGCGGGATCGAGGCCCAACGTCCACGCACGGTCGGAAGCCAGGCCGTCGGTGGGCATCCGATTCCACGTCAGACCACCATTGGCACTGCGGAAGATGCCGCCCCATGTGAAATTGCAGGCATAGATCGTGCGGCCGTCCGGATGCACGGCGATCCCGGTGAGGTCGGAGTGCGGGATCCCGCCGCTCAAGCGCCGCCAAGTTCCGGCCTGGTCAGCGGAACGGAAGAGTCCGCCCGAAGTCGTCGCGAAGATGACGCGGTCATCGGAGGGGAGAAAGGCGAGCGCGTGCGGTTTCACGCCCAGCAGTCCGGTCGATACCTGCTTCCAGTGGTCGCCGCCGTCGGTGCTCCGAAAGCATCCGACGGGTGTTGTGGCGACCACCAGTTCGGGGTCGGCAGGGGACACCGCGAGACCGAAGACCTCTCCGGCCTTTCCGAGTGTGGGCTGGATCCAGGTCTGACCCCCGTCGGGGCTGCGGATCACTCCGTTCGACGTCGCGGCGAGAATGCGGTTGGGCCCTATGGCGAGCAACTCGGTCACGCGCGGATGAACCTCGCGAGCGTTGATTCGCGTGGACAATCGGGTCCATGCCGTCGCCTCCGGCGTGCGCGTGAAGATCCCGTCGTCGGTCCCTGCGAGGATGGTATTGCCCAGAAGGGCCAACGACAGCACCTGCCGACCGACCAAACCCTCTTCCAGGTGGATCCAGGGTCCGCGCACGCCCGACGAGGCGAAGACACCTGCATGTCGGGTTTCGCCCCACACCGCGGCGAGCATGCGCTGTCCCTCGGTGTCGAACAGCAGCCTCGAGACAAATCGCTCCGAGAAGCCGGAGTTGCTGGCATTCCAGGTTTGACCGCGGTCCGAGCTGCGGAAAACGCCCGCCTCTTCGGTACCGAGGAGGATGGTGTCGTCCGGCTGTACAACCAGCGCGTTGACGACCAGATCGTCGGGCGTCACCCGTTTCCAGGTGCGGCCGGCGTTCTCGCTGATCCAGAGCCCTTCGGTCGTGCCCGCCAACAGCATATCCGGGTCGTCGGCGCCCTGGGCGAACGCGCGCGTGCGCCGGCTCGAGAAGGGGATCCCACCCATCTTCATCCACCACTGGCCGCTCGAGGTCGATTGATAGATGCCGCTGCATGCGGTCGCGTAGATGGTTTCCGGGTCCCGCGGATTGACGGTCAGCGTCATCACGTCCGAGTCGTCGATCATGCCGTTGTGCACGGGGCTCCATGTGGCACCGCCGTCGAGCGTCTTCCAGCCCAGGTGCCATGTGCCGGCATAGATGGTCCGCGGGTCGGTCGGGTCGAAGGCGAGGGAACCGACGTTACGCAGATCGGGATGGCCCCTGGGCGTGATACGCGCCCAAGCCGTTCCGCCGTCACGTGAGAGGAAGACGCCCGTGAGGGTCCCGGCGGCGATCACGCGCGGGTCCGAGGGCGCGACGGCCAGCGCCCGAACGGACTCGCCGTTGACACCCTTCAGCACCGTGAAGGTCCGCCCACCGTCATTGCTGCGCGCGACGCCGCCACCGCTGCCGTGCACCTCCCGGTAGCCGATGAACACCGTCCCGTGCCCGACGACGGCGATCTCGTCCAGGCTGCAACCCCGCAGGGGGAACCCCGGCGTCAGCCGCTGCCAGTCGAGACCACCGTCATCCGAACGATAGAGGATACCGTCGGCCGTGCCGAGGTAGACCCGCTGTGGATCGCGCGGGTCCGATGCGAGAGCGCGAACGCTCCCGCCCGGAGGTCCCACTGGGATCCAGTTCTTCGCCTCTACCGACGTCGCGGCGAGTATGAGTACGGCGACGAGAGCGCCAAGCCAGCGAGCACACATCGGACGATTCTTCCCCCATGGGTCAGTTCTGCCTTACTCCGCGTCGCAATGGATCCTGTTGCTCGTCCCGCCCTATTCCGGGACCGTGGCTCCCTGGGGCACGAACCAGACCTCTACACGTCGGTTGCGGGCCTGCGCGGTCGCATCCGTTCCCGTGTCGAGCGGCTTGGTTGCACCGATCGAGCGGACCGTGATGCGCGACGCTTCGATACCCTGCTCGGACACGAGGTAGGCCTTCACCGCATCGGCTCGTTGATCGCCGATCGACGTTGCGGGACTCTCACGGCCATCGGTGTGACCGATGGCGATCACGCGCGCCTGCGGATCGGCCTTCAACCTCTGGGCCACGTCGTCCAGACACGCCTTGTCCACGTTATTGAGGCGAGCCAGGTTTCGCGCGAACCCGCCGGCGAGACAGGAGACCGCCTCGGCCGGGCGCACCGGTTCGCGCAGGCCGACCGAGCAGTTCGACGACGCGTCATTGCCGTGGCCGTCGGAGACACGGACCGTGACGGTGGCCGTGGCCGGCGCCGTCGCGCCCGTGAAATCGAACGTTGCGGCCGCACCGGTACCGGACACTCGACCGGCCGTGGTGCTCCACACATAGGTCAACGCGTCGCCGTCGGGATCGGACGCGGCGGCGCGGAGGTTCACGCTCTCGCCCGGCAGGATCTCCGACCGGTCACTCGTACAGCTGACCGTTGGGCGCTGGTTGGTCACCGGTGGCACGACTGCAACCGGCTCGGTATATCCACCGCCGAAGACGAAGTTGAGGCCCAGGGTCGCTTCGACGTTCTTCTGCATCTCGTCGATCTCCTGCTCCCCGGGTTTGATTCCGACCAACCGGCCATCCGCGCGGAGATTCACTCTGGGCGTCATGAACCAGCGGAAGCCCGCGCCGGCATTCCAACCCCAATCGGAAGTCTCGCCGAACTCGCCGAGATCGGTCTTCTCACGGCCGGCGCCCGCGGTCAGGAACGGCCGAAACCGCTGACCGGCCGCGAAGTTGTACAGACCGTTGAGACGGAGAGCGTCGAGCTTGATGTCCACGTCCGTCACGCCGAGCGTGTCGAGTTTGGTGCTCGAGGCGGTGCGCTGCCCGGAGACCTCGAAGCTCCAATTCGGCGTGAAGAAGTATCCGAGCCGCCCGCCGAAGATCGGTGCGTTCTTCGGGAGGTAACGGCCGTAGTCGTCCAGCCACGAGTAGCCGATATAGGGCCCGAGCTCCCAGTCGCCCTTCTCACCGCCGCCCGCGAACGCAGGCGCCGTCGTTGCCATCACTGCAATGACCACCGCCAGGAGCGTGCTGCGCACGGCATGTCCGATCGTGGTCCACGAATGTCCCTTATCCTCGAGCATCTTCGCCTCCTTCTTGGTCGTCACGGGTCAGTTCGCGACGACCGTTGAGTACTGACTGATGAAGTTCACCAGCTCCGTGTTCACCTGCACTGCGTGTGTCCAGTTGATGCCGTGCGGCCCGCCCTTCACCACCACCAGGCGTGCGCCCTTGACGAGCTTGGACAGTGGGAGGGCCGTCGCGGCGATCGGGACAATGCGGTCGTCGTCGCCGTGAATGATCAGCGTGGGCACGTCGATGCGCGCGATGTCCTTGCGGAAATCGGTCAGCCACGCCGAGACGCAGTCGAGGGAACCCTTGGCAGAGGCGTCGACGGCGACGTTCCAGCTGGACTGAACGACCTGCGGGCTGACAAGCGTTCCGCCCAGCACGTCGACGTTGTAGAACTTCTCGAAGAAGCCGGACAGGAACGCCGGACGGTCGCTGCCGATGGCCTGCGTGATCTCCTTGAAGACGGAGCCGTCCACTCCATCCGGGTTGTCAGGCGTCTTCAACAGGAATGGCGGGATCGCGGCCATGAACACCGCGCTGCTCACGCGCTCCGTTCCATGCTTGCCGATATAGCGAGCCACCTCGCCGCCGCCCATCGAAAAGCCGACAAGCGCACAGTGACGCAGGTCGAGCTTCGTCATGAGCTGGTGCAGGTCATCCGCGAAGGTGTCGTAGTCGTAGCCGAGCGCCGGCCTGCTGGACCGCCCGAATCCCCGGCGGTCGTACGTGATGACCCTGTGGCCCGCGGCCAGGAGAGCCGCGACCTGCTTCTCCCACGAAGCGCCGCTCAGAGGCCAGCCATGGATCAGCACGACCGGCGCGCCGGTGCCATGGTCCTCGTAGTAGAGCTGGATAGGAGTCGAGTTCTCTTGTCCGACCGTGATCCTGCACATGAGAACCTCCTCAAAACTGCCCCCCGCTCGCCTGTCCGAAATCGATCAGGAAACGGCGGATGGGCGATCAACCTCAGCGTCATCAGTCCCGCTCGGCCCGAGCTCACGAATTGAAGAACCGTCCGCGCTTTGAAGTTTTTTCAGTGCGCCAGGACCGTGTCGGGGCTTGACTAAACCGCTTGCGACATACCGTCCTGGCGATACAGCAAGGCTCGCGCCACGCCGAAGGCCGTAGAACTGGGGCTATTCGGTTCACATCTGGTGAAGACGTTTCGGCCGGTGGCCGGACACCGCGGATCGTCCGGCATCCGGTCAGGTCAACGTCAATGTGGTCCGGCGCTCGTGACCGGGGTACCATTCGCCCCTGCGCGACCCATCACGAGTTGCCGTCCCTGCGCGGGTTTTCCATCGTTCGCGATCACCACGGAGCATCATGCCCATGGAAACATCAGCCGCGACCAATCCGAGTGCGGTGACTGACGCCGACCTTTCGTCGCTCGCGCGCGGATTGATCGGCTCCGAAGTGCTGCGCATCGCGGCCGAGACGCGCGCGATGCTGGCCGCCGGGATCCCGGTGTGCAATCTCACGGTCGGTGACTTCGACGGCCGCCTGTTCACACCGCCCGAGCGACTCCTGGCCGGGATCTCCACGGCGCTCGCCGACGGCCACACCAATTATCCGCCGTCCAACGGCGTGCTGGAGCTGCGCCAGGCCGTGACGCGCTTCATGAAGCGCGAGTTCGGTCTCGACTACCCGGTCGATTCGGTGCTGGTGGCGGGCGGCGCCCGGCCGCTCATCTACGCGACCTACCGCACCCTTGTGGACCCGGGCGAATCCGTGGCGTACGCCGTGCCGTCGTGGAACAACAACCACTACTGTTACCTCTCAGGCGCGCACGCGATCCCGATCGAGGTCACGCGCGGCTCGCGCTTCCATCCCACGCCCGACCAGGTGCGCGCCGTGCTCCCGAGGATCCGGCTGCTCGCACTCAACACGCCTCTCAACCCGACCGGCACCGGGATGGACCGGGACGTGCTCGCCGAGATCTCGCGCCACGTCGTTGACGAGAACGGCCGGCGCCGGGCGCGCGGGGAGCGGCCGGTATTCCTCATGTACGACCAGGTCTACTGGTCGCTCGAGTTCGGACGCATGGATCCGATCACCCCCGCGGGCCTCGTGCCCGAGGTGGCGCCGTACACCATCCTTCTCGACGCGATCTCCAAGTCGCTCGCGGCGACCGGTCTGCGCGTCGGCTGGTCGGTGGCGGCACCGGCGGTGACGCAACGGATGTCCGATCTCCTCGGCCACGTCGGGGCATGGGCGCCCAAGGCGGAACAGCTTTCGACCGCGGAGTTCATTGACGATGCCGAGGCGTTCGCGAGCTTCCGCCAGGAAATGCACCGGCGACTGCGCGAGCGACTCGATCTGTTGTGGACGAGCTTCGAGGCGATGCGCGCGCGGGGCCTGCCGGTCGAGGCTGTGGCGCCCGAGGGGACGCTCTACCTGTCGGTGCGATTCGATCTCTTCGGCCGTGCCGTGGAGAGCGGAAGCGACGGCGCCGCCACGAACCGGGTGCAGTCGAACGAGGATATCCGCCGGCTGCTGCTGCGCGGCGCGGGCATCGCCGCCGTACCGTTTCAGGCCTTCGGCCTCGAGCGCGAGGACGGCTGGTTCCGGCTCTCGATCGGCGCGGTCTCGCTGGATGCGATCAAGGAGGGGATGGGGCGCCTGGCGGCGCTGCTGGAACGGATCGGCTGATCCCCCCGGCGCTGCGCGCCTACTTTGAAGAAGAAGTGCGCCACCTTCGTCTCGAGATCCCAGTAGATGATCCAGAGCGCCGTCAGGTCGAACGCGGCGTGGGCGATCATGAGCATCCAGATCCGGCCCGTGACGGCGAAGATCGTTCCGAAGACCAGTCGCTCGGCGAGGACCAGTGCGCTCACGCCACCCGCGTCTCGCGCACCCGGTTCTTGTTGACGATCAGGATGCCCACCCGCGTCACGAGCGGGAAGAAGTCCGCGGCGTCGTTGAGGAAATCCGACAGCCGGATGTCCGCGCCGG
>JBKJXJ010000384.1:0-8204 GCA_046716125.1 Candidatus Eiseniibacteriota bacterium | reverse complement strand
CCTCTCCTCTCCGCCATCCGTTCCCGCGACAGTCGTACGCGCGCCCTTAGCTCAATTGGATAGAGCATCTGACTACGGATCAGAAGGTTGGGGGTTCAAATCCTCCAGGGCGCGCCATCCGTCCGTCAGCTCACACATTGCACCCAGGCGCCACGGCCGTGGCTCCGCCGACATCGAGGAGAACGCACCCATGAAGACGCTGCTCTTGACGGTCGCCCTGTTGGCACTCGCAGGATGCGGTGCGTCGCAGAAGACGGCCGAGACCGCCACGTCGACGCCCGCTGCCGAGACCACCGCTTCACCCGCGACACCCGGCACCGCCGCCGCGGTTGCCGCCGCGCCAAACCTGATCGCCGAACTCACCGACCAGAAGCTCGTCTTCGAATGTCCGAAGTGCGGCATGATGTTCGATGCCGCCGGCACCTGCTCGATGGGGTGCGCCGAGCTGGTCGCGACCCAGGTCTCCTACGCGTGCCCCAAGGACAACCAGGCGGTCGCGAAGGCGGGCTCCTGCCCGCGCTGTCCGATGAACGCCCGGGTGGACAAGACGGCGATGGCGGGCGGGGTCGCTCCGGACAAGCACTGAGGGGGACACACTCGGCCGGGTCGCGAGGACCGGGATCGGAAGGGGACGCATCATGAGACGGACGAACGGGGTCTTGACGGTCGCCTTCGCGACGTTGGTGGGACTCTCACTGCCGATCGACGGCGCGACGGCCGAGAGGCAGGGCAAGCGACTCGATCTCTTCTGGACCCACCCGGACATCGCGAACCTCGGGCTGCGAAGTGTGGCGCTGTTGCCGACCGCGACCTACGACGGGAATCTCAAGACCGAGAAGGAGGTCGAGCTGGCCTGGGGTCCGCTCTCGCGTGCCACCGGCTATCGCTGGTTCTACTCGACCATGAGCAAGGACCTGTTGCGCCGGGCATTCGGTGGCGACTCCGTGCTGACGGCCGTTCGCAAGACCCTGCTGAAGGACGGCCGGGTGGACTCGCTGTCGGCGCGCGCGCTCTGCCAGGCGCTGCGGGTGAGCGCGATCCTCGTCATGCGTGCCGATCAATGGGAGCAGATCCAGATGGAGTTCAACCAGACCGGCAAGCCTCTGACCACCGTCCAGATGAAGGCGGCGCTGGTGGATTCGAGCGGCCGGCTCCTGTGGACCGCCTCGGGGTCCGAGACCGGCGAGGGACCGATGCATCAGGCCGATAGCGGGACGCTGGGCGTGAAGAGCTCGGGGCTCGGCACCGAGGCCGTCACGGGTCAGGGCGGGGCGCCCAGCTTCCAGGAGGTGCTTACGCCGCTGTTCACCCGGTGGATCGCGGCCTTCCCGGCCAAGCCTGCTCCCGTACCCGTCCCGGCGCCGCCAGGCGGCGGGCGCTGACGGAGTTCCTGGCCCGCGGAGACGCCATGCTGATCCGCGATGATGACGAGGGGATGCACGCGGCGCTCCGCGAAGCCCGCGCCGCCGATGCGTCCGACGAAGTCCCGGTGGGCTGCGTCATCGTTCACGAGGGCACGATCATCGGGCGCGGCCACAACCAGGTCGAAGCGCTTCAGGATGCCACCGCCCACGCCGAGATCATCGCCATCGGGGCGGCGTCGAACGCGCTCGGGTCCTGGCGCCTCGGCGAGTGCACGCTCTACGTGACGCTCGAGCCGTGCGCGATGTGCGCCGGGGCGATGGTGCTGGCCCGGGTCGGACGGCTGGTCTATGGTGCCGCCGATCCCAAAGCGGGCGCGTGCGGTTCCGTCCTCGACGTCATCCACGAGCGGCGCCTGAACCACCGGGTCGAGGTCTCCCCGGGCGTGCTGCCCCAGGAATGCGGCGACGCACTCCGAGCATTCTTCGCACGCAAGCGCCGCGAGACCGCCGAGAAGACCGAGCCCGGACACGCATGAGACGCCTCGCCACCCTGATCGCCCGAAACCCGGACGCGCACCGCCCTCACGACCCCTGTCGCCTTCGGAGGTTCCCGTGACATCCCGTCATCGTCTGCTCCGTCTCTCCGCCGCCGCGCTGGCGGCGTCACTCCTCGGAACGCAGGGCGGGGCGCCGAACGCAGCCGGCCAGCCTCCGGCCAGCCCGCCCGCGGGTTCCACGTCGAGCAAGCCCGCGCCCGTCCCGGCCGCGCTCACCGATTCGCTCCGGCTCGATCCCACCGTGCGGACCGGCGTCCTGCCCAACGGCATGCGCTTCTTCATCAAGCGCAATGGCAAGCCTGAAGCACGGGTGTCGCTGCGGCTCGCGGTCGCAGCCGGGTCCAATGTCGAGGCCGACGACCAGCAGGGGCTCGCGCACTTCGCCGAGCACATGAACTTCAACGGTTCGAAGCACTTCAAGAGCGCCGACGACCTGGTCTCCTACATGCGCTCGATCGGCATGCGCTTCGGCGCGGACGTCAATGCCTACACCAGCTTCGACGAGACCGTCTACATGCTCGAGGTGCCGACCGACCGCGACACGCTCCTCGATCGGGGCCTGCAGGCGCTTTCCGATTTCGCCGGCCGCGCCACGTTCAGCGGGACCGAGATCGACAAGGAGCGCGGGGTGGTGCTCGAGGAATGGCGGCTCGGCCGCGGCGCGCAGGAACGCATCCAGCGCAAGCAGCTGCCGCTCGTCTTTCAGGGCTCGCGCTACGCCGACCGGCTCCCGATCGGCAAGCCCGAGATCCTCCAGAAGGCGCCCGCCGCACGGCTGCGCGACTACTATCGCGACTGGTACACGCCGGGCCGCATGGCGGTGATCGCGGTCGGCGACATCGAGCCCGAGAAGATGGAGCGCCTGATCCGCACCCACTTCCGCGACATCGCGGCCCGCCCGAAGGAGACGCCGACCCCGACGTACGAGGTGCCGCCGCACAAGGAGACGCTGGTCAACGTGGCGACCGACAAGGAGGCCACGAGCTCCTCGGTCTCGATCTATTTCAAGAACCCGCGGCGCGCGCGGCGCACCGTCGCCGACTTCCGGCGCGGGCTCGCCGAGGAATTGTACGGCAGCATGCTGAACGCCCGGTTCGACGAGATCGCGCATCGGCGCGACGCTCCGTTCCTCAACGCCGGGGCGTTCGCATTCCCGCTCGGGCGATCGCTCGACCTCTACGTGCTGAACGCGGCGGTCTCGGACGGCGGCATCGAGAAGGGACTCGCGGCGCTGTTCGAGGAGGTCGCGCGCGTGCGTCAGCACGGCTTCCTCGACAACGAGCTCGAACGGGCCAAGGACGAACTGCGCGCGCAGAACGAGCGCGCCTATGCCGAGCGCGACAAGTCCGAGAGCAGCGGGTTCGCCGGCCAGTTCGTGGGCCACTTCCTCACCGGTGACGCGGCGCCGGGGATCGCGGAGCGCTACGAGCTGACCCGGACCCTGCTGCCCGGGATCACGCTCTCCGACATCACCGCGCGCACGCCGCGGTTGATCCGCAACGACAGCCGGGTCGTGCTGGCCGCGTCGCCCGAGAAGGCGGGGGCGTCGGTGCCGACCGAGGCGGCGCTGCGCGCCGTGCTCACGCGCGCGGCGGAGGTGAAGGTGGCCGCGTGGGTGGACACCAGCGCCGGCAAGCCGCTCATGGCGAATTCCCCCAAGCCCGGTACCGTGGTCTCGAGCAGGAAGATCGAGGAGATCGGCACGACCGTGCTGACGCTCTCGAACGGCGTCGAGGTGTGGCTCAAGCCGACCGACTTCAAGGCGGATGAGATCCTGTTCAGCGCCTACACCCTGGGCGGGCTCTCGCTCGCGGACTCGGCCCGGTTCGCGACCGCATTCATGGGAAACATCGTGGTCAACGACGCCGGCGTGGGCGGCTTCAAGGCCACCGACCTGCAGAAGATGCTCTCCGGCAAGATCGTCCGCGTGTCGCCCAGCTACGGTCCTTACACCCACGGGTTTACCGGCTCGACGCGGCCGGCCGACCTCGAGACCGCGCTCCAGCTCATCCATCTGGGATTCCTCGAGGTGACCGAGGATGCCGACGCGTACTCCGCTTTGCAGAAGCGGCTGGCGGCCTTCTTCGCCGATCGCGCCAACAGTCCCGAGCAGGTGTTCCAGGACAGCATCGCCGCGATCAACACCGGACGGTTCTACATGAACAAGCTGCCGACGGGGGAGGAGATCGCCGCGGTGCAGCTGCGGGCGGTGCTCGACTTCCACAAGCAGCGGTTCAGCAACGCCGCCGACTTCGCCGTCTTCTTCGCCGGCGCGTTCTCGGTGGACTCGATCACGCCGCTCCTCGCGCGCTACCTCGGCTCGCTCCCCTCGAGCGGCAAGCGCACCTCGGCGTACGTGCCCGTGGGTCCGCGCTATCCGACCGGCGTGACGAAGAAGCAGGTGCGCAAGGGCGTGGAGCCCAAGAGCAGCACGCGCATCACGTTCTTCACCCATGGTGGCGTGGAGGAGCTGGACATGCATCGCGCCCGCGCCGCCGCCAACATCCTCAACGATCACCTGCGCGAGACGCTGCGCGAGCTGCTGGGCGGCACCTATGGCGCCTCGGTGGGCTTCTCGAACCTGGCGCCGCTCGCGGGCTACAGCACCACGACCATCGCCTTCGGCTGCGCGCCGGAGAATGTGGAGAAGATGATCGCCGCCTCACTCGCGGAGGTGCGCAAGCTGGTCGAGCAGGGACCGTCGGCCGCCGACGTCCAGAAGATCCAGGAGGTCGAACGGCGCGAGCTCGAGGTGGCGTTGAAGCAGAACGGCACCTGGACCGGGAGCCTCCAGGCCGTCCACATGTACGGATGGGACCCGCGGCGGATCGCCAAGCGTCGTGAGCGGATTGACCTGCTGACGCCCGAGATCCTCAAGGAGTCGTTCCGCAAGTACTACCCGCTCGACCGATACACCGTGCTGACGCTGCTCCCGGAGACGGAGGCAGGCGGGAAGGCGAACACCGGGAGCGGGGCCAAGCCGGGCAGTCACTAGCGCGCGGAGGGTTCGAGGTCTGCCTCCCGAGCCGGCAACCTGGCCCGCCGACGTCTCCCGGCCCCCGAGTTTGGTTGGCCTGAACCCGCGGCCGGGGTTGGCAGAAGTCTTTCCCCTTGTCGCGCGTCTCGTGAGGTGGTTCCATCCAACCACCACAGAAGCGGAGGCAGTGTGCGACAGAACTCGACTATGGGGTTCCTTCTAGTCGCCGTCCTGTTCCTCGGAGCCGGATGCTCCGGGGATCCGACGGCGCCGAAGCTCCCGGCGACGCCGCGGGTGTTCAGCGCCGTCGTTCCGGTGCAACTCCATGGGGTGCTCCACGTGCCGCCGCCCCGGAGTTCCGGCGTGCAGGGCAGGGTGGAGCCATGGCTGACGGCCGACGATGGCACCGCCTACGATCTCGTCCTTGGGCCGGGTCTCGAGCCCCTGTCCGACCCTGCGTCTTCCGGTCGCGGTGTCACGATCACCGGCGACGTCACCATGCAGTTCCCGGCTGCGGTCGGCGCGGAGCCCCTCGAACTGCGCGTCACCGCGTTCTCGTTCGACTGACCCCCGTCGGGGTCGCCGAAAGGAGTCAGCGACCGCAAATCGATACCACCAGGTTCACCCCCGTCCACCGAGCCTCCGCGCGCGGTCGCCGCACCCACTTGATTGCGCTCGCCGTTGCCCCTGAGGGCGACTTGAGGCGGAAGAGCCCAGGTTCCCCTGCGTGACGTTTACTGCGGCCTCCTGCAGCGAGGCCGAGAAGGGCTCCCTATGCGATTGCGCCTAGCCATCCCCATCGTTGCAACCGTCGTGTTGGCGCTGCCGATCTTCCCGATCGCCGCGAGCACCCAGCCCGTCGAGACGGAGACGTTTTCCTCGGCCGCCATGCCGATCCCGGGCGCTCCGGTCTCGGCCGCGCAGCCGGGCCGACTCGGGACCGCATACGTTCCCGGCGTCGACGTCCGGATCACGACCAGTCCGTCGCCCCAGAACGAGACCTACATCATCTCCGACCCCAACAACCCGAATGTCGTGATCGGGGGCTTCAACGACTATCGGCTCGGCACCGGATTCGGCGGGAACGGAGTCGCCTATTCGCCCGACGGCGGGGTGACCTGGGTGGACCTCGGCCCCGCGGTCCTGCTCCCGGTGGGATTCACCCGGGGCGGTGGCGATCCGGGGCTGGCATTCAACTCGGCCGGCCGCGCGTTCTATTCCCATATCGCCGGTGGCACCGGGGCCAACAACTTCAGCCGCAACAACGGAGTGTTCGTCGCGAGCAGCACGACGGGCGGGGCGACCTGGGGTGCGACCTCGGCCGTGGCGCAGAATCTCTTCGTCGCCACCCCGGTCCCGTTCGAGGACAAGCCGTTCTCCCATGCCGATCATCACGCCGGCAGCCCCTTCCAGGACCGGGCCTACGTCAGCTGGACGCGATTCTATCCGGCGGCGCACCCGAACGGTGGCACGGGCGGGGGCGACATCTATGTGGGCCGCTCGGTTGACAACGGCCTCACCTGGACCAACGTGCGGGTGACGACGCTGGCCCACGAACCCTCCAACGCCGGCACCGGCACCGCCGGTTCCTCCTTCGTGCAGGGCTCCGAGCCCGAGGTCGAGCCGGACGGCGACGTGTACATGGCCTACTGGTTCGGCGGCCGGATCAATGTGACCCGCTCCGTGGACGGGGGCGCCACCTGGAGCCTCCCGACCTTCCCCGCGGGCGCCGCGTTCGGCACCGCGAGCATCCCGAGCCCGCTGCCGAACGAAACGTTCCGGGTCAACGCGTTCCCCAGCATCGAGACCGATCCCACGCGGCCGCACCATGTCTACGTGGTATTCCCCGACGACGACGACACGCCGGCGGCCGCCGATCAGGCGAACATCTTCTTCGCCCGCTCGACCAACAACGGCGCCGCATGGGGACCGCGGATCAAGTTGAACGACGACGCCCTCACGCGCAATCAGGTGTTCCCGTGGATGGCGGTGAACGACAACGGGGACATCATGGTGATCTGGTATGACACGCGGCTCGACCCCCTGAATCATCTGCTGGACGTGTACTGCACGATCAGCCGCGATGGGGGCGTGACCTGGTCGCCGAACATGCGGGTCACGGACGCGAGCTTCGAGCCGAACACCGGCCAGTTCGGCGGCAACACGTTCTTCGGCGACTACAACGGCGCCGCGGCGGGCGGAACGGACGCATTCCACGTCCTTTGGACCGACACCCGCACCGGCGGCGTGAACGAGCAGGAGATCTACTACGATCGCAAGTGCGATCCCGAAGTGGCGCTGGTGTGCGCACCGCCGGTCGCGGGCGACCACTATCAGGATCTCCAGGTCAACTTCTGCGTGACCAACAGCGGCTGTGCGTCGGATAACTTCGACTATCAGCTGACCGACCCCAAGGGCTGGGTCGTGGGATCGAGCGCCCCGCTCTCGGGCACCGTGAACCTGGCGCCCGGAGCGCAATTCTGCATCACGGTCACGATCCACCTGCCGATCAACTGCACCCAGGGCGAGATCAACACGATGTGCTGGACGGTCACGCCCCAGAGCGCACCCAGTCGACAGAAGTCCTGCTGCACGGAGGTCACCTGCATCTCCCCCACGGCGACCGCGATCTCGAACTTCGTGGGAACGGTGGACGGCGATGCCGCGCAGCTCGAGTACGTTCTCCCCGACGAACGCGGGCTCCTGGGTGTGGACATCTACCGGGCGGCGGGTTCGGGCGAGTTCGCCCGGATCACCACCACGATGATCCCGGTGCGGGGGCTTGGCACCTACCGCTACACCGATACCGGGCTGGAGCGGGGTGTGACCTACCGCTATCAGCTCGGGTTGACCACCACGGACGGTGAAGAGACCCGGCTGGGGCTCGTGAGCCTGTACGTGGAACGCGCCGAGTTCACCCTCGGAGAACCGTTCCCGAACCCCTCGGAGGAGGGATTCTCGGTGCGGCTGTCCATGCCGGTGACCGGCGACGCCACGCTCAGGGTCTACGACGTTCACGGGCGGGAGGTCCGGACGCTGCATCGGGGAACGCTCACGGCTGGCGAGCACTCGATGGTGTGGGACGGGCGCACCGAGCGCGGGACACCGGCTCGTGGCGGGCTCTACTTCCTGACCTACGAGACCGGCGGACAGAAGGCCCAGCAGCGCCTGGTGCTCATGCGTTGACCCGGGCCGTCCGCGATCTGTGAGAAGTCGCTGCAGTGGCGGGCCCCCCACAAGGGGGGGCGGGGCCCCCCCCCCCCCCGGGGCGGGGGTGGCCCGCAACAGAGCCCGCCCCCGCGCCCC
>JBKJXJ010000383.1:0-14950 GCA_046716125.1 Candidatus Eiseniibacteriota bacterium | reverse complement strand
TTTGCCGTCGACAACACCTGCACGCACAAGGGTGGCCCCTTGGCCGAGGGGAAGATCTCGGGCCACGAGGTAACCTGCCCCTGGCACGGCGCCACGTTCGACGTCCGGACGGGCGAGGTCGTGGATCTGCCGGCGCAGCGAGGCATTGCGCACTATGGCGTCCGCGTGACGGGAGCCGACATCGAAGTCGAGGTTTAGGAACGACTCCCAAGTTCGGCCAGAAGGAACCACACCTGAACGATGCCGACCACAGGCTCACACGATAGCCACCACAACGCGCCCGGCTCGCCATCCCAACCATCCACCGGTCCCGAGAAGCTACCTGGCATCCGGCACGTGATCGCGGTAGGCAGCGGCAAAGGCGGGGTGGGCATGTCCACGGTCAGCGTGAACCTAGCGATCGCGCTGCACCAGCTTGGCGGGAGCACTGGGCTCATGGATGCAGACATCCTCGGCCCGAGCATCCCGGGCATGCTGGGACTTCCGGTCGGTCAGTCGCCCACGAGAACCCCGGAGGGCAAGATCGCCCCCGCCGAGCGCCACAACCTGAAAGTGATCTCGATGGGCATGCTGACCGGAGACGACCAGCCAGCCATCCTACGCGGACCGATGGTGACCAAGTACCTGCGTGCGTTCATCGACTCCGTACAGTGGGGTCAGCTGGACTACCTGGTTCTCGATCTCCCGCCCGGAACCGGAGACACCCAGCTGACGCTGGCGCAGAGCTTTCCTTTGTCGGGTGCGATCATCGTGACCACGCCACAGAACGTAAGCCTGAAGATCGCCCGCCGTGGGCTCAGGATGTTCGAGACAGTGCACGTTCCCATCCTCGGCATCATCGAGAACATGAGCAGCTTCACCTGCCCTCACTGCGGAAAGGGCTCGGACGTGTTCCGCCGCGGCGGCGGTGAACGGATGAGCCTACAGCTGGGCGTTCCGTTCCTCGGTGCGATACCTCTCGACGCTGACATCGTCACGGGTGGGGACGAAGGTCGTCCGATCGTCCTGGAGAAGCCGAACTCGGTGGCGGCCAAGGCCTATGCGGCGATCGCCACCGAGCTCGCCCGCCGGCTACACCATGCGCCGTCGACGGCGCTCAAGCCGTTCGCGTGGACCTGGGACAGCGGTGAGGGTGAGCCCGCCTGGGTCGAGAGTGCCGTCCAGCCGTCGGGCTCGCGGACGACGGCGATTGGCTTCCGCCGGCGTGATGCTCGCACGCTGTCCGTGCTCTGGGAGGACGGGCGGCAGAACGACTTCGACGTCCGGGATATTCGATTGGCGTGCCCATGCGCCCTGTGTGTCGAGGAGATGAGCGGGCGCCCGCTCCTGGATCCCAAGAGCGTGCGACCGGACGTCACCCCCCGCACGATCACCAGCGTGGGCAACTACGCCATCACCGTCAGCTGGAACGACGGTCACAGCACGGGGATCTACTCGTTCGAGCACCTGCGGGCCTTTGGTGAGCGCGGTGCAGCCAGGGTCGTGGAAGATGTCTGAGATCCTACCGGTCGACCCGATGATCACCATCCGCGCCGAGAGTTTGCAGGCCGACCCCGACACGTGCAAGTTTACGGTGAGCCGGACCGTACATCCCGGCGGCCCGTTCTTCTTCGACAACAAGGAGCGGGCCGCTGGGTCGCCCCTCATCGAGCGACTCTTTGCGCTTCCGGGCGTCGCGCATGTGCTCGTGGCCGAAACCGTGGTGACAGTGGGGAAGGACCCGAATGTCGCGTGGTCGGCGCTGAAATCGGCGCTCGGTGCGGCCATCCGGACACAGCTGCTCTCGGTGGTGCCGGCCATCCTCGAGGCTCCTCACGACGCAAGCACGGGAAGGCGGACCGACGCCGAGATTCGCAGGGTCGTTCAAGAGCTCCTGGACCGGGAAGTGAACCGCTCCATTGCCGCACACGGTGGTCGGATCTCCATCGCCGATGTCCGGTACGGGAACCTCTTCATCGCCATGAGCGGTGGCTGCCAGGGTTGCGCGGCCTCTTCCGTAACCTTGCGGCAGGGGTTCGAGGTCATGGTGCGCAGGGTGGCACCGGAGATTATCGACATCGTGGACACGACGGACCACGCGGCCGGCGAGAAACCCTTCTACCAGCGCACGGTCTAACTGCCTTCCCCTGATTCGGCCATGAACCATGCGCCGTCTGCTGCTCATCGTCACCACGGCCTCCTGCCGCGCCGGAGCATTTCTCGAGGCGGCGGGTCCGCTCGGGCAGGATCGGTCCTCGAGCAGAGAGAAAGCCAGGGCGAAATAGCCGTTAAATCCCCCAGGAGGAAAACAGGATGAACCTCAACGTTCACTCCCAACCCATGTACGATCCGCCGGCCGTCCAGCCCATGCGAGACGAGCTGAAGCGGGTCGGAGTCCGTGAGCTTTTGACGCCGGCGGACGTCGACGCCGTCCTGAAGGAGAAGGGCACGACGCTCATCGTCGTGAACTCCGTTTGCGGGTGCGCTGCCGGCGGTGCGAGGCCGGCCGTAATGCTCGCTCTCCAGCACAAGGTGATCCCCGACCAGATGACCACGGTCTTCGCGGGCATGGACCGCGAGGCGACCGAGCAAGCACGGAGCTATTTCAAGGGCTATCCGCCATCGTCCCCGTGCATCGCCCTCCTGAAGGACGGCGAGGTGGCCGCGATCGTCCAGCGGCAGGATATCGAGGGCCGCACGCCCCAGCAGATCGCCACTGCGCTCACCGTGGCGTTCGACAAGCACTGCACGCGGCCCGGCCCTTCTGTCCCCCGCGAGGAGTTCGAAAAGATCGCGCCCGTCCACGCCTGCGGGTCGTCGATCCCGCGGTGGGATAGCCATTAACGGACCCACTTGGCGCGTCGATCCTTCGAACGCGCGTCGCAGTTGATCGCGGTGCGCCAGTACCACAGTGCCACCTGTCACCACTTCTTCCGGTCCGCGCGCGGGCCGGGGGAGCTGGACTGGGCGACGCAGCCGGATCCGTTCCGGCGCTATCCCGGAGCGCCGCTGATCCCTCTTGATCACGTGCCCATCGAGGGCGGGCCACGCTACGTGGATGTGTTCGGCGCGGGGTCGGTCGAGCCGGCGAGCGTCGACCGAAAGAGCGTCTCGCGGCTCTTCGAGGACTCGCTCGCGCTCTCGGCGTGGAAGCAGTACGGCGACTCGCGTTGGGCGCTGCGCGTCAACCCGTCCAGCGGGAACCTCCATCCGACCGAGGGCTACCTGCTTTGCGGGCCTGTCGAGGGGCTGTGCACCGTGCCGATGCTCGCGCACTACGCGCCACGTGAGCACGGGCTCGAGGTCCGCGCGGAGATTCCCGCGGAGGCGTGGAGGGAGCTGGCCGAGGGACTTCCGCCGGGCTCGATCTTCGTGGGCATCGCCTCCATCCACTGGCGCGAGGCGTGGAAGTATGGCGAGCGAGCGTACCGCTACTGCCAGCACGACGCCGGGCACGCGATCGCGTGCTTCGCGATCGCGGCGGCCGGGCTCGGCTGGCAGGTGCAGCTCGCGGACGACCTCGGGCACGAGGATCTCGCGCTGCTGCTTGGCGTTCGCGATCCGCGCGGAGTCGAGGCGGAGGAGCCGGACTGCCTGCTCGTCGTCATCCCGGACCGGGAGGAGCATGCGGGACTGAGGCTGCTGGATGTGGCTCCGGCCGCGATGCTGGACGTGCAGCTTGCCGGCGAGCCCAACCCCCTATCGCACGGACACGTAGAGTGGGGCGCTGTCGACGTCGCAGCCAAGGCGGCCCGCAAGCCGCGCACGCGCGATGTATATGCCGGCGAAGTGCGGGTCCCGGAGTCGAGCGTGGTCCTTTCGGACGGGCTGCTCCCGCTGCGCAAGATCCTCCACCAGCGCCGCAGCGCGGTCGCGTTCGACGGCAAGACGGAGATCTCGCGCGAAGATTTTTATCGCGTCCTCGCGGCCACGCTGCGCGGACCGGCGCGCGTCCTGCCGTGGGCGCCGCGCGTCCACCTCGGGCTCTTCGTCCACCGCGTGCGCGGCCTCGACCCGGGGCTCTACCTCCTCGCGCGCGATCCGGCGCAGCGGCCGCTTCTTCAGGCCTCGATGGAGAAGCCGTTCCTCTGGCAGAGGCCTGAGGGCTGCCCCGACGGGCTCGAGCTTCCGCTCCTCGCCCGCGGCGACGCGCGCGCTCTCGCCCGCTCGGTCTCCTGCCACCAGGAGATCGCCTCGCACGGGTGCTTCGCGGTCGCGATGCTCGCGGAGTTCGATCCGGCTCTCGAGCGCCACGGCCCCTGGTTCTACCCGCGCCTGTATTGGGAGTGCGGCGCCGTCGGCCAGGTCCTGTACCTCGAGGCCGAGGCGATCGGCATCCGCGCCACCGGCATCGGCTGCTTCTTCGACGAGCCGACGCACTCGGCCTTCGGGATCTCGACCTCGCGCTGGCGCAGCCTCTACCACTTCACGATGGGCGGCCCGGTCGACGACCCTCGCCTCCAGAGCTGGGCGGCGTACCCGCCTCGCGACGACGAGCCGATGCCCGGCCATCACGCGGCCCCTTGAACGATCGATCCGACTGGTTCAACCTATGCGCTCTCCCGCAGACCCCGCACGAGAGGCCATGCACGACCCCACGAGAAAGCACCATGCCCGAAACTCAAGGGCTCCCAGCCCCACAAGAACCTGAAGGACGCGTTCGCCGGCGAGTCGATGGCGAACCGGCGCTACCTCTATTACTTCGCCAAGCCGGCCGACATCGAAGGCTATCCCGAGATCGCCGGCAACTTCCGTGGACTCGTCCAAGCCAGATGCCCAACAAAACGCCCACGCGGCCGCCCGCGGAGAGTCAATCGGGACATCTTCGTCTCGAAAGAAGGCGAGAGGGACATTCCCCGCCTCCGGCTCCCCCGGACGTTCCCCTTGCCAACGAGTCCATCCCGCGCCAGGACTCCGATGGGCCGGAGCTGTCGCGTCAAAAACACGCGGGTTTACATGTCCGTCTACAGATGCGCGAGCACATGGCGAAGAACCGGCTTGCGATCCTTCCCAACCTGACCCACTACGACATCTTCCTCGCCCCGGAGCTGGCCGCGACGGCGCTCCCGTTCCTGAACGGCCAGAGCGGCGCGAAGAGCTGGGACGAGCAGGTGAAGGCCGGCGCGGGGAAGGGGCGGTGAGGGCCAACGGGCCCGTCATCGAGACGGTGCCGTCGCCGCGAGCGTGATCACCACTTTCCCCCGCGCGTGGCCGGCCGCGAGTTGCGCGAGCGCCGCGGCGGCCTCGATCAACGGGTAGCACCTCTCCACGACCGGGGTGACCTTCCCTTGCGTCATGAGATCGGCCAGCAGGGCCAGGTCCGTGGGGCTCCCGTTCGCGATGAAGAACCTGAAATCCTGGCCGACGAGCGGCGCCACTGCGATCCCGTCGAGCACCCTTGCCAACATGCCCCGGAGATCCTTGGGCGCGCCGGCGAGGACGAAGACGCCTTGGGGGGTCATGACGCGCCGGCACGTTGAGAACGGGTGGTTTCCGACGCAGTCGAGGATGAGGTTGTAGCGTGTCTCGCCCCGGGTGAAGTCCTCCTGCGTGTAGTCGATGGCCCGAGCCGCGCCGAGGGACCGGACCAGCTCCAGATTCCTCGTGCTGCACACGCCGGTCACCTCCGCGCCGAGCGCCCGGGCGATCTGCACCGCGAACGTGCCCACGCCGCCCGCCGCCCCATTGACGAGCACCCTCTGACCCGCCTCGAGCCGTCCGTGGTCGCGCAGACCCTGCAACGCGGTGAGGGCCGCCAGGGGCACGGATGCGGCCTGCTCGAACGTCACGCTCGTGGGCTTGGCCGCCAATGCCGACTCGGGCGCGCACGCGTATTCGGCGATCGATGCGGCGCAGGTGCCGAACACCTCATCGCCCGGCTTGAACCGGGTCACCGCCCGGCCGATCGCCTCCACCCGGCCGGCCACATCACGCCCGGGGGTGACCCGGGGGTGCAGGCCGAGCAGGAGGCGGAGGATGAACGGCTTGCCCGCCATCAACCGCCAGTCGAGCGGGTTGAGGGAGGCCGCGCGAACTTCGAGCAGGACCTGACGGTCCTTCGGAACGGGCCGGTCGACGTCCTCGATCCGGAGGACGTCCGGGGTCCCGTATCGGGTGTAGAGGGCGGCCTTCATGTGCTGTGGGTGTCTCCAGCGAATCGGCCGGGAGGATACACCCGTCCCAATCCTAAAGCGGCGTGAGGGCGTCCAGGGTGCGAAGGTTGAAGCAGCGCTATCGACCATAGGTCAAGGATGAGCCGCCGGGCTGGCTCCACGCGCCGGCAGTCCTGCGCGGGCGGGGCTGGAGAGCTGGGGGCGTAGGTCGACCCCCGCCTGCGCTATCTTCCCGCTGTGCCTCATTCCGAGATCGTCGAAGCCGAAGGCCACCTGGTGGATTCGCAGATCCTGTCGCGGGTCTTCGACCGGGTCATCGCCTGCGGCGCCAGCTTCGAGGTGCTGGAGTTCAGCCTCGGCCGCACCAACGAGGAGTTCTCGCGCCTCAGACTACGCGTGACCGCGGTCGAGGCGCCGACGCTTGAGCGTACGCTCGCCGAGCTGGTCGAGCTGGGCTGCACACCCGCCGCGGTGCCCGATGTCACGCTCAAGCCCGTCGAGGCGGACGGCGTCGTGCCCGACGACTTCTACTCGACGACCAACCACCGCACCGAGGTGCGGGTTGCGGGCACCTGGGTGGAGGCGGCACGCCAGCGCATGGACGCCGTGATCATCGTCCGCGACGGCAAGGCCGAGTGCCGCAAGCTGCGCGACGTACGGCGCGGCGACCCGATCGTGTGCGGGTCGCCCGGCATTCGCATCCGGCCCGAGTTCAAGGAACGCGATCGGCTGGGATTCGCCTTCATGGCGAGCGGGACGTCGTCCGAGCGCCGCACCGAGACGGCGGTCCGGAAGATCGCGGCGCTCATGCGCGAAATCAAAGCCGAGGGCGGACGCATCGTATTCGTGGCCGGGCCGGTCGTCGTTCACACCGGCGGTGCCGAGGCCTTCTGCCGCCTGATTCGCGCCGGCTACGTGACCGCGCTGCTGGCGGGAAACGCGCTCGCGGTGCACGACATCGAACACGCGCTCTACGGCACGTCGCTGGGCGTGGACCTCGAGCACGGAACGCCGCGCGAAGAGGGCCACAAGAACCACATGCGGGCGATCAACGCCATCAACCGCTGTGGCTCGATCCGCGCGGCGGTGGAAGGTGGCGTGCTGCGCTCGGGGGTGATGCACGCCTGCGTCCAGCATGGCGTGCCGTTCGTCCTCGCCGGCTCGATCCGGGACGATGGCCCGCTGCCCGATACCGAGATGGAGCTGGTGCGCGCGCAGGAGGCCTACGCCGAGCACCTCGCGGGTGCGAAGATGGCGGTGTGTCTGGCGAGCATGCTGCACTCGATCGGCGTCGGTAACATGCTGCCCGGCTGGGTGCAGATGGTGTGCGTGGACATCAACCCCGCCGTGGTGACCAAGCTCGCCGATCGCGGCTCGCAGCAGACCATAGGAGTGGTGACCGACGTCGGCACGTTCCTGAGCCTGCTGGCGGCGGAGCTGGGCCGGAGTTGATCGCTGGCGCCCTGCAGGAGATTCCGGGACACGCCTCGCTCATCATGCGGGTTCGGCGTCTCGGCGAGGCACACGTGCCGCCCGAAGCGATCTGGATTCACACCACTCGGCACACCCGCCTTGCGCCGGACCGGTTTAGTCGTGTAGTTCTAGCCGTGGAGAGGTGCGAGAGTGGTTGAATCGGGCGGTCTCGAAAGTCGCTTCCGCTCAGAGTGGCTCGAATTGAGCCTGCGAGCCGAACGCCGCGTCCGCCAAGGCATTCCCTGAAGCCCCAAGATCCTGGCCCCGTGACGACCCCGCCAAATACAGTGACTCCAGCGGACAGATGCGGACCCGTAAGGTCACGAATGCCGTCACAAAGTGGTCACAGTTAGTCCCAATGGCAGCGGGTGGGACGACGCGGATGACTGGTTTTCTGGATCAGTATGCTGGCTATCTCGGGGCGAACGCCCCGCGGGACCTGCCCCTCCTGAGCCACTATCTCGAGTGGCGCGTCCGAAGAGCGGGAGCGCCCTTCGTTCCCGATGCCGATGACGATGTGGAAATACGGTCCTACCTGGTTCATCTCCGCTCGGGCGCCGGCGACATGGATCGGGTGCGCGGGACCATCGCCGCGCTCAAGAAGTTCTACGCCTGGGCACAGAACCAGGGCCTGATCGCAACGAGCCCCTTCTCGCTGTTCAACTTCGATCGGCCGCTCCTGAGCCGCGAGCAAATCCGGCGACGAGCGGAGGTCCTCTCTCCAGACCCAGCGGAACGGGAGCTGGCCCGCTTGCGAGGGCTCAACCAGCTCGGCGACCAGCTGAACCGCAGCCCCGACATCGCAACGACTCTGCGCGCGACACTTGCCACTCTGGTCGAGGCAATGCAGCTCAAGACGGCGTGGGCGTATCTCTGGAACGAAGCGGGTCTGCCGATCCGGAGCCGCACGGAGGATCCGTCGCATGGGTTTCTAGTCGTCGAGTCGTGTGGGCTCCCGCCGGGACTCGAGGCCGGTGATTGCGAGCGGCTGCGATGCTCGCCGCGCTGCCATTGCCAGGACCTGTTGTGCGCCGGTCGACTGGTGCGCGCAGTCAACGTCGTGGAGTGCACCCGCCTTCGCGCCACCTCGCGCGCATCGGGCGAGACGCATGGACTGCTCTTTCACGCGACCGTGCCGCTAGTTTCCCAAGGCAGGTCGCTCGGTATGATCAACGTGGCGACCGACAAGTGGGAGCTCCTGTCGGGGGCCGACCTCCAGTTCCTATCGGTCGCGGGGACCCAGGTGGCGGTCGCGATCGAGCGAGCGTGCCTCTACGAGGAAGCCGAATGGCGGCGCTCGTGCTTCGCGCGCGAGCTCGAGATGGCGCGACACGTACAGCAGAGTCTGCTGCCAGGTCGCATGCCGGTCATTTCGGGCTTCAGCCTCGCGGCCGAATGGCAATCGGCAGGAGAGGTGGCCGGCGATTTCTACGATGCCTTTCTTCTTCCCGATGGACGGTGGGGCCTGGTCATCGCGGACGTCTCGGGCAAAGGAGCGCCAGCGGCACTCTACATGGCCATGGTCCGCAGCCTCATTCGCTCCGAAGCGGAGCGCGGGGCAAGCGCGAGCGCGACGCTGGCCGCCGTGAATCGCAACCTTCAAGCCCATTCCGCGGCCAAGCTCTTCGTCACCGTGTTCTACGGCATCCTGGATCCGGGATCCCGATCTCTGACGTACTCGCTCGCCGGGCATGAGCCTCCGCTGCTCCGGCGCTCGTCGGGAGAGATCATCGCGCTGACGTGCGGTGGCTTGATGCTCGGCCCGTTCGCCGACGCGATGCTATCCGAGGCCGTCGTGCGGCTGGAGCCGGGCGAGACGGTCATTGTCTACACCGATGGTGTGACCGAAGCCGCCAACTCACAAGGTGAGTTCTTCGGAATGAAGCGACTGACTGATGCGATGGTTCGCGTCCCGCGGTCGGCGGAGGCGACGCTTGCAAAGCTCCAGACCGACGTCGCCGCCTTCGTCGGAAAGGCGCCCCGCTCGGATGACTTGACCGTCCTCGTTCTCGAGGCCACCGAGCCGCCGATTCTGGAGATATGAGAGCCTGAACTCCGGCACAAGGCACGGTACTGGGATTCGGCGAAAGGAAGGAGAACACCGTGGTGGAACCTGCCGGAATCGAACGGATCCGCCGGCTGATGACGCTCGCCTCGGGCGACGAGAAGCACGATCCTAGCGCGCTCTCGACGCTCGATGTCTTGTGGGTGCTCTACGACCGCGTTCTTCGACACGACGCCTCGAATCCACGAAGTGAGGATCGTGACCGGTTCATACTCAGCAAGGGACATGGGCCCCTCGCGCTCTACGCCATTCTCTCCGATCGTGGTTTCTTCCCGGACGAGGAGCTTAGGCGCTTTCTCACCTGGGACGGGATTCTCGGCGGTCATCCTGACCGGAACCGGGTGCCCGGGATCGAAGCCTCGACTGGATCGCTGGGTCATGGATTTCCGATGTCGATCGGAGTCGCTCTGGCCCTCCGCGCGAAGGGTAGTGACCGCCGTGTCTTCGTCCTCATCGGCGACGGTGAGACCAACGAGGGAACTGTCTGGGAATCGGCCCTACTCGCCGGCGATCTCGGGCTCACGAACCTCACGGCGATCCTGATCAACAACCGCTCCAGCTCGCGACATCTCGGGGATTTGTGCGCGAAGTTCGACTCCTTCGGCTGGGCCGCACGCCGAGTGAGCGGCCGCGATCACGACTCGATCCGAGTGGCGTTGATCTCACCCGATCGAGTCCGCCCTCTGATCGTCGTCGCGGACGTTGTCTAGGAAAGGAAACGATCGTGCCCGAGGCCATGAGGGTCCGAATGGCGCAGGTGGTGGAAGATCTGATCCGGCAGGACGAGCGGGTCGTGCTGGTGCTCGCCGACATCAGCCTGGGTCATTTCAAGCGAGTCATGGCAGACCACCCCTTGCGCGTGATCAATGTCGGGATCATGGAGCAGACGGCGGTCAGCGTCGCGGCCGGATTCGCATTGGAAGGCTTCCTCCCGATCGTCCACTCGATCGTACCGTTTGTCGTCGAGCGTCCATTCGAGCAGATCAAGGACGACTTCTGCTATCAGGGACTCGGCGGGACGATCATCAGCACGGGGGCCTCGTTCGACTATGGAACCGATGGGATGACGCATCATGGCCCAGCCGATGTCCCCATCCTTCGAAGTCTGCCGAGGATGGAGATCGTGGTTCCCGGCACTGCCTCGGAGCTCGAGACGCTTCTGCGCGAAACCTATGCTGATGGCGCGCCGACCTACGTCCGGTTGAGCGCTCGGGAGAACGACGCCGGTCGTCCGGTCCGCTTCGGGCGGTTGCACGTCGAGCGCCGCGGGCGGGAAGCGACCATGATCGCAATCGGACCGATGCTGCAGCCCACTTTGGAAGCGGTCGAGGGGCTCGACGTGACGGTGCTCTACGCCACGACCGTGTCGCCGTTCGATCGGGAGACACTGCGCGAGTGCGCGGCGACAACGGGGAACTCGGTGATTCTGATCGAGCCCTACTACGAAGGCACCCTCGTCTCCGAGGTGGTCGCGGCTCTGGGCTCGGTTCGCATGGAGGCGATCGGGGTCCCGCGACGTGTCATGGAGCGCTATGGACCGCCCGAGAGGTTCGAATCAGAGGTGGGTCTGGATTCCCAAAACATCCGCGCACGGGTCGAGTTGTTCCTGGCGCGCTCCTGACTGTTCGGCGCGGATGCGGTCACAGAGTGGTCACAGCAGTGAACCCCGCGGCTGTCTGCCATACCAGCCCCGCGCGGCGTGTCGCCGACTCGTACTCGGTTGACAGCAGTGGCCACATCGTGGCCATGGTGGAGCGGGGGGCAGGGGCAAGCCCGCAGGGCTGTGAGGTGGAACCGCGATCGCGGCCCGGCACCGATCGTGATGCTCACCGCCCGGCATGGACCGGGCGCGGGCGGGTTCGGCCCCCGCGATTCGCCGGGACGGCGCCGCGCCAGGTTGTGCTCCGGGCTCGGCCCCGGCCACCTGCCGCGCCCGCGGCACGCCCACCTACCTGCCGCGCCGCCCGCAGGGCTCGCCGCTGTACCGTGTGCTGGCCGATCACTTCGAAGCACTCGAGCGCGCGCACGAGGAGCGCATTGAGCCGACGCATGGTCGGCGGCGTGTGGCGACCCGGCGGCGCGTGTGGTGGCGAAGGCGCGGCGTGGTGCTGGCGGGCACGAGCGGCGAGCCGCCCGAGGTGGTGGAGCCCGAGGTGGGCTGGCCGGCGCTCAAGGCGCGACGGCGGCGATGGGCGGAGGTGTTGCGGATGGTGTTCCAGGTCGACGTCGAGGTGTGCGCGCGCTGCGGAGGCGAGGCGCGCATCATCGGGTTCGTGACCGAGCCGCAGGTGGTGAGGCGCATCCTCGCGCATCTCGAGCGGCGCGGGGCGGACGCCCGGGCCGGACCGTGGGCGGGAGCGGCGGCGGTCCCGGGGTGGGAGCCCCGGCGGCGCCCCGAATGCTTCGTTCCGGATTAAGAAAGCAATTGCACACGGGTGCAGGCCGAACCATAATCCGCGAGAGGACGGTGCCCAGTCCCCTGCAGCCGCGCCCGCATCGCGGGGACACGCCCGCTCGAAGCCGTCCCCGCGCGGGTTTCGAGATCTGCGCATTCTTTCCCGCCGGTTCCAATCTGGGAGGTCTGCCATGCTCGCCTTCGCATCTCCGCAGTCTCCATCCCCACCCGCCCAGGCTCCTCGTCGCGCCCGCGCGCTGGCCCTCACGGCGCTCATGATCACGGCGCTGGCGGTCGTGACGCGGCCGGGCTTCTGCCAGACCGTCGATGCGACGATCACGACGGACAACGCGTACAGCTTCGGCTACGGCACGCTCAGTGGCCTCTCGTCCCTCTTTGGGGGAATCGAGAACTGCACCGCGGGTGAGATCTTCAACTGCAGCGGAGGCCCCGAGACCTACCTCGGCGTTCCGGCGCCCGCAGGGCAGTACTTGTACGTCATCGGGTACAGCGATGGCGCAGTCACACAGGGAGTCCTCGCGCAATTCGTGAGTGGCACCCAGACCGTGTTCAGCGGCCAGGTCAACTGGGAGGTCTTTGCGACCGGGGACGACATCGAGCCCAACTGCGGCGGGCCGTCGAACAGCCCGAGTCTCGCGACCATCAACGCCCAGATCGCGCTCGCGAACTCCAACTCCGGGGGCACGAACTCGAGCGTCGGCTGGGTGGGGATCACCGGCGGATCGTCCGGCACGATCGGGGCACTCGCGATCGGCGAGGACAACAGCACCTCGTCGGGTGATTTCCCGATCGTCTGCAATAGCGCCATCGCCTCGGGCGCGAAGTGGATGTGGTACAACCCGGACCCGAGCATCGTCACGAACGCGTTCGTGGCCGGGCCTGTGCCGAATCTTCCCTCCGACGTCATCGAGTTCCTCATCTTCCGCCTGGCGAGCGAGGTGGTCACCCCGATCCCGTCTCCGACCTGGGGTCGCGTCAAGACGCTCTATCGGTAGGAGTCCCGAGGGCAGCCGCCTGAGGCTTCTCGGGCGGTTGCCTAACCGCGGTGCGTTCGCGAGCCACCCTGGCCCTCACGTACTCCCGCACCTCATCCCACGTCAGGACGCGCCCCGGAGCCGCGCGTCGGGCCGCCTCGGCCCGGGCCGTCGCTGGGTACGCCGCGAGCGATGACGCAACTGCTGTTGCTGCTCGCCCGGACGGAGCACAAGGTCTCGTTCCTTTGCGACAGCGCCGCGAGCAATGCTATGTGATCCCGGTGAACCTGTGGTCGAACCGGGGGGACCGAGTGCCGTCCCCCCTATTCACCGTTGCAGACCGGGCCGATGCCCCGGCTGCGGTTGATCTGGTTGAGCGTCGCGTTCAGGCGGGCGAAGCCGCCGCGGTTTTCGCGCAGCCCGCGATCCGTGAGCACGATCAGCTCGCCGATCCTCGACGCGCCGTCGTAGCTGATCTGCGTGTCTGCGTCGAGTTCGATCGCGTTGTCGCCCTGGTGTTCCGTCCGCAAAGTCATGCTAACGCCGGACGGCCTTGCGGATGATGTCGGCCGGCTCCTTGGTCCACACGAACGGCGTGGAGTCCTGATTCCAGTGATCGATGTAGTGCGTGATGTGGCGGACGAGAGCGCGCACGGTGTCGAAGGAGCCGCGGCGGATGGACTTGCGCGTCAGGATGCCGAACCACGCCTCGACCATGTTCATCCACGATGTGCCGGTCGGGGTGAAGTGGAAGTGGATCAGTGGGTGGCCTGCCAGCCACTCCATGACCGCCGGCGTCGAGTGGGTGGAGGAGTTGTCGAGGATCACATGCAACTCCTGCCGACGATAGTGCCGTTCGACCTGCTTGAGGAACGCCAGGAAGTCCAGCCCGGTATGTCGTTCGCGACACTCGCCGATGACCTGGCCGCTGGCCACCTCGAGTGCGGCGTACAAGCTGGTCAGTCCGTTGCGCTCGTAGTCGTGCGTCTGGCGAGCGGGCAGCCCGGGGCGCAGCGGCAGGATGGGCTGGGTGCGATTGAGCGCCTGGATCTGCGCCTTCTGATCGAGGCTGAGCACGACGGCTTTGCTCGGCGGATCGAGGTACAGGCCGACGATGTCGTGGATCTTCTCCTCGGCATGCGGGTCGGTCGTGAACTTGAAGGTCTCGACGCGATGCGGTTGCAGCGCGTGGGCCTGCCATAGGCGGTGCACCGTCGTGTGCGAGACGCCGGTGCGCTTCGCCAGGTCCCGCGTGGTCCAGTGCGTCAGGCCTGCCGCCGGACGCTTCAGGGTCAGGGCGACGACCTGAGCGCGCTTGCGCGCACTGATGGTGGTCGGCCGTCCCGAGCGGGGTCGGTCCTCAAGTCCCGCGAGGCCGTCCTCGGCGAAGCGGCGACGGATCCGACTGACCTGGACCACGCTGTAGCCGATGCGCCGGGCGATCTCCACCCCGGGGACGCCCTCCACCATCAACAGCACGGCGCGGGCACGGCGACTGAGTCCCGCCGGCGTCGTGGCGGCTCGCAGCAGCCGCTCGAGCTCCTCGCGGTCCGAATCCTTAGGCGTGAACGAACGGAGATGATTGGCCATGGGTTCGCTCCCGTAGGATGCCATGGCCATCTTAGCATGACTTACGGTACGGAACACTAGTTCGAATCCGAGCGGCTGTTTCAGGATTTTCGTGAGTCGACCCCGTACCGGTTCCATCCGCTGGCGAAGAGCTTCACGAGCTTCCGGGCCTACGAGTGACGGTGGCATCGACCGTGACGTTCGATCGGGCCGAGCCCTCGAAGCTGGTGCGGCGGATCGCGGGTGTGCGGGTCCGGTACCTTGGACTCTAGGATGTACTCAGATCGAAGCAGACGGGCCCCCCCGGTGACCTGGCCGACATCGAGGTACTTCGCGGCTGTGCGGGTCGGAAGCCGAGGCG
>JBKJXJ010000382.1:0-16451 GCA_046716125.1 Candidatus Eiseniibacteriota bacterium | reverse complement strand
TCGGTAGGGTGCGTACTGGACGCGTGCGGCGAGCACGTGCCTGCCCTCGGGGGCGAGCTCCGGGTGACGCAGGGTCGGCACGGTCACCTCGATGTGCGGGGCCGCAGGAACCTCCCCGTACTTGGCGGCGTCGGCCGCCCGCTCGAGCGCCTCGACACTGCCGGTGAGCGAAACCACGCCGGCGAGCGCCTCGCGGGGGAGACCGGGCACCTCCGGGAGGCCGCCGAGCGCGTAGAGAACGACCGAGGTACAGCCGCGATGGCGGACGTTGCGCACCGCGTGCATGAACTCCGGATCGAGCCATGCCGCATCCACCAGCTCGATCAGCGTGTGGGTGGGATCGGCGGTGGACAGGATCGCGGTCGCGTCGATCGCCTCGCCGCCCTCGAGCACGATTCCCGTGGTGCGCTCGTTCTCCACCCGGACGCGCGACACCCGCGTCCCGGTACGGATCGTGACCCCCGACCGGCGCGCGGCATCTTCCGCCATCCCGGTGAATGCCATGGGTCCCGCCCGCCACCCGCCGACGCGGCGGACCGCGCCGCTCGCCGCGCCCACCAGGTGATGGAGCAGCACGAACCCCGTGCCGCCCGAACGCGGTCCCTGCTGGAAGTCTAGCACCCCACCGGCGGCCACTGCCGCCTTGAGCGGAGCGCACTCGAACCGATCGTCGAGCAGTTCCCACACCGACATCGGGAGTGTGCGCAGGAACTCGATCATCTCCACGCGGCCCAGTCCTCGGAATCTGCGCCCGATCCCCAGCAGGGGCAGCAGGTCGTCGAGCGATCGCGCGTCGATATCCGGCGCTGGCGTCTGGTAGAGCGCCCCGAGGAATCCCGCGAGCCGGTGCAACCGGGCGGTGAAGGCCGGCCACCGTGACGCGTCGGCGGCCGAGAGCGGTCGGATGGCCTCGGCCGCGCGAGCGCTGTCGGACGAGAGCACGAGAAACCTCCCCGCGGAGACGGGCACGGCGAGCGACTCATCCGGCGCGCGTGGCTCGGGGGACCTGAAGCCGAGCGCCCGCGCGACCAGGGGAGGCAGCCATCCCGGATCGGTCCCGAGGGGTGCGGCGCGGAAGCCGGGCGTGAACTCGACCACGCGTGCCTGGCCGCCGAGCGCTTCGCCGCCCTCGACCAGCAGCACCCGAAGCCCGGCCCGGCCGAGCACGGCAGCGGCGACCAGCCCGTTGGCGCCGCCGCCGATCACCACGACATCGAAGCGGCCCGCCGTCATCGACCGGCCCCCAGGATCTCCCGCGCCGCCAATCGGCCCGAGGCTCCCATGATCCCGCCCCCCGGATGCGTTCCCGCACCGCACTGCCAGTAGCCGCGGATCGGGGTGCGATACCGGGCCCATCTCGGGACCGGGCGGAGGAAGAACAGCTGCTGCAGGGCCAGCTCGCCCTGGAAGATGTTGCCTTCCGAGAGCCCGGTGATCCGCTCGATGTCCGCCGGGGTGAGCACCTGGCGATGCAGGATCAGCGACTCGATGTTGGGCGCGTAGCGGGCCAGCGTCTTGATGACCGTGTCGCCGAACGCCTCGCGCTTCGCGTCGGTCCAGCCGCCGTTCAGCTGATAGGGCGCGTACTGGACGAAGATGCTCATCACGTGCTTGCCGGGCGGCGCCATGCCCGGGTCGATCATGGACGGGATCACGATGTCCATGTAGGGGTGGCGGGAGAACTCCCCGTACTTCGCGTCGTCGTAGGCGCGCTCGAGGTACTCGATGCTGGGGCTGATCGAGATCGCGCCGCGCAGGTGCGGACCTGAGCCGGGGAGGCAGGTGAGATCGGGCAGGCCCGAGAGCGCGAGGTTCACCTTCCCCGAGGAGCCGCGGAACTTGTAGCGGCGCACGCCCTCGACCAGATCGTCGGGAAGCTCCCTGGGATCGACGAGCCGCGTGAACGTGAGGCGTGGGTCGAGCCCCGAGACCACGAGGTCCGCGGCGATCTCCTCGCCGCTCGAGAGCGCGACCCCCGTCACCTGGTTGCTCCGCACCCGCACCCGCTCGACCGAAGCGCTGGTCCGGATCTCGGCTCCCAGGGATCGGGCCGAGCGCGCGATGGTCTCGCTGATCCCGCCCGTCCCGCCCTTCTGGAAGCCCCACGCCCGGAAGGCCCCGTCGATCTCTCCCATGTAGTGGTGGAGCAGCACGTAGGCCGACCCGGGGGAACGGGGCCCGAGGAAGGTGCCGATGATCCCGCTCGCGGACTTGGTGGCTTTGAGCGGCCCGAACTCGAACCACTCGTCGAGGTAGTCCGCGCTGGCCATGGTCATCAGCTTGTGGAGGGCGTGGAACCGCTCGGCCCCGAGGGAGCGGAAGTGGCCGCCGAGCTTGAGCAGCCCCGCCAGGTCCCTGGGCGCCAGCGACGCCGGATCGGGCGGCACCATGCCGAGGATCGGCTTCACCGCCATCGCCATGTGGTGCATCAGCCGCCCGAACAGCACCATCGCGTCCGCGTCGCGCGGCGAGTGCCGGCAGAGCTCGCGGCGCGTCTCGTCGGGATCGGCCCACGATCCCAGGTAGTCGCCGTTGTCGAGCGGTGTGATGGTGCTTTCGAGCGGCAGGATCTGCAGCCCGTGCCGGGGCAGCTCGAGGTCGCGGATGATCTCCGGCCGCAGCAGGCTCACGACGTACGAGAACACCGAGAACTTGAAGCCCGGGAAGATCTCCTCGGTGACCGTGGCGCCCCCCACCATCGGGCGGCGCTCGAGCACCAGCGTCTTCCTTCCGGCGCGCGCCAGGTAGGCGGCCGCGACCAGGCCGTTGTGCCCGCCGCCGACCACGATCGCGTCGTAGCGGCCGGTGCTCATGCCTTCTTCCGCTCCGGATCGAAGAAGGGGAGCTTGCACACGGTGGCGTGGGCACGCTCGCGACGGTGCTCGACCGTGATCTCCATCTCGACCGCCGTTCCCGGCGCGAAGTGCGGCGCACGCAGGTGGGCGAGCGCCAGCGACTTCTTGAGCAGCGGCGACCAGCAGCCGCTCGTCGCATAGCCCACCTGGGTGCCTGCCCGCCCGCCCGTCTCATAGACCGGCGCGCTGCTGCGCCACGCGACATTGGAAAGATGGGGCGGCAGGTGGTGGGCGGCGAACAGGCGCTCGAAGGACGACCAGTCGACCTCGAGGCCGACGAACCCCCAGGCCGGATCGTGTGCCCGCTCGGCCGCCAGTGCTCTGCGACCGTTGAACGGGCCCTTGGTCGCGCTCACCGCCCAGCCCAGATTGATCTCGTAGGGCGACGACTTGCGCGCCTCGATCAGGGCGTGGTGCGACGAGAAGTAGTCCACGTCGAGCATGATGAGCCCGGCTTCGATGCGGGCGAGGTCGAGCGCCCACACGCCCGCCGGCGTGATCCCGTAAGGCGTCCCCGCCTCGATCAGCACGTCCCACAACGCGCCGGCCACATGCGCCTCGACCCAGATCTCGTAGCCCAGGTCGCCGGTGTATCCGGTGCGCGAGATGGTGACGGGAAGGCCGCCGAGCGTGGTCTCGACCAACCGGAAGTATTTGAGCTTGCCGAAGTCGGCGGGAGAGACCTGTTCGAGGATCGCACGCGAGAGCGGCCCCTGGAGCGACAGGGCTCCGAGCCGCCCGGAGACGTCCTCGATGTCCACCTCCATCGCCGTCGCGTTCATATGGAGCCAGCGCAGCGAGGAATCGGCGCTGGTCAGGCGGTAGGTGGTTTCGGACAGCCGGCTGACCGTGCCGTCGTCGATGACCTTGCCGGCCGCGTCACACCACGGCGTGTAGTAGACCTGATTCACCGCGAGCTTCGTCATGTCGCGCGTGATCATGCGGTCGAGCAGCCGAGACGCGTCGCGCCCGGTGACCCGGTACTTGTAGAGCGGCGAGACGTCCAGGAGTGCTGCCGCATTGCGGATCGCCGCGTACTCCCGGTCCGGATGCGGGTCGTAAGCGCTGGCCATCTGGTAGCCGGCCCAGCGGCGCCAGGTCTGGGCGCGCACCAGCGGCGCCGTGCGGGAATGGAAGGGGCTGGTCTTGAGCATCGCCGGCGGGCAGTTTACATCGCTGTGGGCGGACGCCCCTAATCTCATGTGCCACAAAGCGGTCAAGGCGGTCGCCGCGCCGGCCGAAACCTCTTCGGACTGGGTACGCGTGCCGTCCCAAGGGGGTCTTCGTGCTGCCACCGCTCTCCCGACTGCTGCGACCGCGCGGCGCCGACGCGGCCGATCCACCCGCCGCGGGGCTGAGGCCGGAGCTGCGCGCGATCGTCTCCGAGTTCCTCGACACCGTCGCGCTGCCACTCGTGCTGGTGGACCGGGAGTTCCGGCTGCTCGTGTGCAACGACGCGTTCGCCACTCTCGTCTCGCTGCCCACGGCCGGACTGCCCGGACGGTCGGTGTGCGAGTTCTTCGACGACGAGGGTCGGGACTGGCTCGGCAGGCAGCTCCGCATCGAACTGGGGCCGCAGGCCGGCGCCCGGTTCGGTCGCATCCACCTGCTCGCGAGCCCGTCGGTCGAGCTGCTCATCACCGGCAGCCCGTTCCTCGACCGCGGCGCGCACGCGGGCTGGTACCTGCGCTTCAACCCCGAGCCCGACCTGGCGTTCGCCGACCCCTCGCTCCACGGGCTGGTCGCAAGGGTGAGGCGCGAGAAGGAGCGGCTCGCCGCCCTGCTCACGGTGAGCCACGCGGTGGTCAACAGCCTCGAGCTCGATGTCATCCTCGCGACCATCGCACAACAAGTAAGGCAGGTGATCGAGGTGGACGAGTGCACCGTCTTCCTCATCGACGAATCGGGCGAGGTGCTGGCGCCTGCGGTCTGCGACGCGGAGCGGTTCCGCGACGAGATGATGGCGATGCGGCTCAAGGTGGGCGAGGGCATCACCGGGAGCGTCGCGCTCACGGGACGCGGCGAGATCGTCAACTCCGCCGAAGGGGATCCGCGCGCGGCCCAGGTGCCCGGCACGCCGCCCGAGGAATCCTCCCTCATGTGCGTGCCGATGATCGCGCGTGACCGGGTGGTCGGGGTCATCACGCTGGCGCGTCTCGGCACCCGCTCATTCGAGGAGGCCGACCTCGAGCTCGTGACCCTGTTCGCGGCGCAATGCAGCACCGCCCTGGCCAACGCGCGCATCTATGAGGAGCTGAGGAGCGCCTACGAATCGCTGCGCGAGACCCAGGCCCAGCTGGTGCAGTCGGAGAAGCTGAATGCCCTGGGCCAGATGGCCGCCGGGGTGGCGCACGACTTCAACAACCTGCTCGCCGCGATCCTCGGCCGCACGCAGCTCATGATCCGCCAGAGCGGCGATCGCGACGTGGTCCGCCAGCTCATGGTCATCGAGCAGGCGGCGCGCGACGGGGCCCAGGCCGTGCGGCGCGTGCAGGAGTTCACCCGGATCCGGCACGACGAGGGGTTCACGGGCCTGGACATCAACGCCATGATGTCGGACGTGCTCGAGCTGACGCGGCCGGCCTGGGAGACAGATGCCAAGGCCCAAGGCGTCACCGTCCGCGTGCACCGCGAACTGACCGCCCGCCGCGCAGTCCGCGGCAACGCGTCCGAGCTGCGCGAAGTGCTGACCAACCTGATCCTGAACGCCGTGGACGCCATGCCGCGCGGCGGCGATCTGTTCGTCGGCACCCAGGACGATCGCGGCGACGTCGTCGTCCGGGTGCGGGACACCGGCGTCGGCATGGATTCGCAGACCTCGCGCCTGGTGTTCGACCCGTTCTTCACGACCAAGGCGGGCAAGGGCACGGGCCTCGGCCTCTCGGTGGCCTACGGCATCGTCACCCGGCACCACGGCACCATCACCGTCGAGAGCGAGCCCCAGGCGGGAGCCGAGTTCGTCCTGCGGTTCCCAGGCGTCGACGCGGCCGACCCCGAGATCACGGTCCCCGCGCCGGCCGGACCGGTCCCCGCTCACCGCGTGCTGGTCGTGGACGACGAGGAGCCGGTGGTCAGCGTGCTGGTCGAGACGCTGCGCGGCCTCGGACTGAGCGTCACCGGAGCGATCGGCGGCCGCGAGGGACTCGAGCGATTCGATCAGGTCCAGCCGCAGATCGTCGTCTCGGATCTCGGCATGCCGGATCTCAACGGCTGGGATCTCGCCGTCGCCGTCAAGGCGCGGCGGCCGGGGACGCAGGTGGTCCTGGTGACCGGCTGGGGCGCCCAGATCGAGCCCGGCATGGCGCGGGAGCGCGGCGTCGACTTCATCCTGCCCAAGCCATTCGCCCTCGACGACGTCGAACGCGTGATCCGCCAGGCCATCGAGGCGAGCGCCACGTCCGCTGCCGCTGCCTGAATCCGGCACTCAACTTCAGGGGCAAGGCGGCCGATAACCCACGCGCCCCGTCCGCCCCGTCCCCCCGACTCTTCCGATCTGGAGCTCCCGATGCGGATCACCCTTCTGCTGATCGCTGTCGCCGTCTTCGGCGCCGTCCATGAACACTCCGACCGGGGCTCGCTGAACTCCGGCTCACCGACCACCACGCGGCCTGGCCTCGCGCTGCAGGGACGGCCGATCGATACGCCCGCCACCGAAGTGCGCCTCGGGGACGTCGCCCCCGACGTCTCCTATCAGGGGGTGGACGCCCGCTGGCGTCGGCTGCGCGAGCTGGTGGCCGAATCCCCAATCCTCATGGTGTTCGGCGCGACCGACGAGACGCTGCGCGCGATCGAGCGGGAGCGCGAGCAGCTGATGGACCTGGGGGTCATCCCGGTGGCGGTCGTGGGGTCCCGGCTGGGCGTCACGCGCGCGCTCGCCCAGCGGCTCGAACTCCGTTACACCTTGCTGGCCGACCCGCAGGGCGTCATCGCCGCCCAGTTCAACGCCGGCGATCCGGCGAGCGGCCGCGCGCTCCCGACCTGGTTCGTGCTCGATCAGAAGCGCCGGGTGCGCGGGCTCGGGCGCGAGGGGCTGCCGCACCGCGGCTACTCCGAACTCGCGGCCCGCGCTCTCGGGCTGCCGCCGAAGACCGCCACGCGGTCCGCGGCGAAATGACCCTGGCTAGAGTCCGGAGAGGGCGTAGCGCGTGATCTGCAGCAGATCACGCGGCGGCAGCGTCTGTCCCAGCAACGCCATCCGCACGATGCTCGTCCGGCCGACGAGGACGTAACCGGGCCGGATGCTCGAGGTGGCGAAGTCATAGGAGCCGTAGATCGCCGAGATCTCCCCGGTCGGATCCGAGAGCAGCATGAAGGAGAGACTTTCGCGATCCGCCAGCGATCGGAGACTCCTGGGCGAGGCTCGCGCGATGCCGATCAACCGGACCCCGAGCGCACGCAGGCTGTCCGCGGTCAGGCGGTAGCGGGTGAGCGCATCGCGCCGATCCGCGAAGTAGAGCAGCACCCGGTCTCCGGCGAAGCTCGAGAACTTGACGCGCCTCTCGTCGGCGCTCGTGAGCTCGAATCCCGGCGCCGCCTCCCCGACATAGACCTGGGCGATGATCCCCTGATACCCGCTCGGGAGTCGGGAGACGCCCTCGGGGCGCGCGACCCCCGGCGTCTGCGGGGTCTTCGGCTCAGGAGGGGCCGCGAAACAAACCGGAACGACCAGCGCCGCGATCAGGTATAGCGTCGGGGTCTTCATCGGGTCACCTCCCTGGGTGGGACGAGCCTGTGGGATCGGCGGTCTCGATGCGCGGGCCCCGGATGGCGGCCGCCAGCGCCGCGAGCGTCGCGGGCGACGCCGACGGGGGGATCGAGCACCCCGGGCCCACCAGCCAGCGCCGGCCGCCGGTCATCTCGAGGCCGCGACCGTATTCGGCGATCGCGCGCGCGGGGTCGGCGTCGCGCAGGGCGCCCTCCTGCGAGATCCCGCCCATGACGGCGCCGGGGAGCCGGGACAGGCCGTCCTTGAGCGATGGATTGCTCGGGTCGGTGGCATCCCACGAGAAGGCGCTCACCGGATAGTCGGCGAACTCGAAGAGCAGGTTGCGGCCCTTGCACACGTGCAACACATTGAACGGCGCGCCACGGGCGGCGCCGAGGATGCGCAGATCGCCGGGGCGCGCCCAGTGCGCGTAGTCCTCCTGGCTCATGAGGTCGCGGGAGGCCCAGTCGGTGGTCGCGAGGTAGAGGCCGTCCGCGCCCGCGGCGATCAGCGCCGGGACGAAACGCTCGTAGGTCACGGTCACCGCCTCGAGCGCCCGACGGACCAGTTCGGGATGCGAGCGCATGTGCTCTCGCATCCCGCCCGGCGTCTCGACCATCTCGGCCAGGACCGCGAGCGGCGTGAACACCGTCGCGAGGATCGGGATGTCGGGCATCGCGCGCCGCAACCGGCCCACCGCATCGATCTGCTCGCCGAATGCACCGGCATCGAACGGGCGTTCGCCGATCGCGGCCCAGTCGGCCGGCCCGTGGACCGGCCAGGAGGCCGGCGTGGGCTTCTCGCCCGCGCGTCCCGAGTAGCGGTAGGACACGCCCCATGGCTCGACGTGATAGTGCTTGCGAGGATTGAGCTTGATCCAGTCCCAGCCGAACGCGCGCTGCAGCTCGAGCGTCGCCTCCACCAGCTCTGGGGCCGAGGATTCGCGATGGTAGACATGGCCCCAGAAGGAGACCGGCGGACGATCGAGCGCATCGCCGCGCAGCGCGGCCGATACGCGCTCGCGAGCGGACATGGTCTCGACGGTCATGAACGGGGCCGCACAGGATGATCCCGGTCGAATCTCATCGCGCGCCTCCTCTGGTCCGGACTTTAGTCCCGGCGTGGACCGGGTGACAAGCGCGCGGCGAGGGCGGCCGGCCGCCTGGGTCGCGTTGCCGAATCGTGCGGAGCCATCTAGCGTCCCGGCATGACCTCACTCCAGAAGAGCGGGCACCGTTGCGGCGCCGAGATCACGCTGCCCGCGATGGTGCTGCTCCTTGCCGTGGGCTGCGGCCGGGGGCGCCCGGTCGAGGATGCGCCCCGGCCGCTGCCGGTGGATGTCTACGCGGATACCGGTCGCACCTTCTCCCTGCGGGTCGATCCGCCACCGCCCCCGCCACCTCCACTGCCGCCCGGGGCGCGGGCGGCGGCCTGGCTCGTGCGGGTCTCACCGTCGCGGGGCGCCCTGCCGGAGCTGGCCGAGCCCGATCCGGGCTACGAGACGCTCGCGGTCGCCATGCCCGATCCACCCTCCCTGGTCCTGGAGGACGGACTCAAGCCTCCGCTGCCGCGCACGCGCGCGCCGCTCGCGGTGCCGGCGGGCGTGCGGGGCTCGGTCGAGCTCGACGTGCGCGTAGACGAGCAGGGGATGGTGGCGGAGGTGCGGTGGGCCGACGGGAGCCGCGACCCCGCGTTGGTACGCGCGGCGATCGAGTGCGCGCGCGCCATGCGCTTCTACCCGGCCCAGCGCGCGGGCCGGCCGGTCGCGGTGTGGTGCCGCGAACGATTCGATTTCGGCGGCGAGGGGCCCTGACCGGGGCTCAATCCGCGATCGGACGTGACCAGTGGAGCCGGGTGAGCGCGACCTGGAATCCCTCGGAACGGTAGAGCTCGAGCGCGCTCTCGTTCTCGCCGTCCACCATGAGGTAGACGGGTTTGGCGAAATCGCCCTGAAGCCAGGCCACGCCCCAGCGCAGGAGCGCACGCCCGAGGCCGATGCCGCGCACCTCCGGCACGGTGCCGATCAGCGCCACCTCGCCCGGTTCGCCGTAGCGGGCATTGCGGCAGAACCCGACGCACTCGTCGCCCCGGTAGGCGAGCGCCAGGCCGTCCGGCCGGAAATGCCGCTGGGTCGTGACCGCACGTGTGTCCGCGAGGCTCGAGCGCACGTAGTGGTAGTGGCTGCTGAAGGCGAGGTTGTACGCGTCGTTGAAGTCGCGGAGCGCGGCGTCGCTACGGTCATAGGTGCGCATGACGATCCCGGGTGGCCATTGCGGCTTGCCGACCGGCCCGTGCGGGCGCTCCATGCGCCAGAAGTTGCGCGCGTGGCGGAAGCCGTGACGGGCCGCGAATCCCCTGGCGGCGGGGTTGGGTTCCCACGCGCTCAGGTTCGTCTCGTGCAGATCATGCCGGTCGCGGATCGCGCCCAGCTTCGCGTCGGCCGTCGCCAGCAGCGCCGTGCCGACGCCGCGGCGACGATGCCGTTCGATCACCCCCATGCGCACCATGGCGAACGAGCCGCCGTGGGTCGGCGCCAGGAACGAGAACGCGAACCCGGCCGGGTCCCCGTCGAGCGTGGCGATCCAGCGCAGGTCGGCCGGCAGCATCGGGTCGGCCATCATGTCCTCGAAGCCCGGATCGGTCTGCAGCTGGGCGAACTCGTGGGCGAGCGAGGGCTCGCGTGCGAGCGCGCGCAGGCTCGGGAGATGCTCCTCCTCGCATGGAATGACGACGATCGCCATGGTCGGGCACGCTACGGGGGCCGGGCGAGAGGCGTCAAGGCCCGCCAGACGATGGGACCGCGTGCGTTGACGCTCTCGCGCGGCGGGTGCTAGCGTCCTGCGCCCATGCCGTCAGCCGCCTTCGACCTGCCCGCACTGCGCGCGATCATCGCGCGGTTCGCAGGCCGTCGCATCCTGGTGCTGGGTGACCTCATGCTCGACCGCTACCTGTGGGGCCGGGTGGACCGCATCTCCCCCGAGGCACCGGTGCCGGTGGTCGAGGTCGAGCGCGAGACCTTCACGCTCGGCGGCGCCGGCAACGTCGCCGCGAATCTCCAGGCCCTGGGCGCCGAGCCGGTCCTCGTGGGTGTCGTGGGCGAGGATGACGACGGCGGCCGCCTGATGGAAACCCTGCGCCAGCGCGGCGTCCCGATCGGGGGGGTGGTCCGCGATCCGTCGCGACCGACCACGGTCAAGACCCGCATCATCGCCCATGCCCAGCAGGTGGTGCGCGCCGACCGCGAGTCGCGCGCCGATCTGGAGGGCGGAGCGCTCGCCGAGCTGTCGGACCGGCTGGAGGCCGAGATCACGCGCTGCGAAGGCATCATCGTGAGCGACTACGGCAAGGGCGTCATCACCGGGCGATCGCTGGAGCGTGCGCTGGGCCTCGCGCGGGCGCGCAAGCTCGCGGTGAGCGTGGATCCCAAGGAGAGCCACATCGACGCCTACCGGAGCGTGTCCATCCTGACCCCCAACCAGCACGAGGCAGGTTACATGCAGGGTCGCCGCATCCTGGATGACGCGGGTCTCAAGGAGGTGGGCTGGGGGCTCCAGAAGCGGCTCGACGCCGAGGCCGTGCTGGTGACGCGCGGTCCGGAGGGGATGAGCCTGTTCGAGAAGTCGGGACGCTACACCCATCTGCCGACCGCGGCGCGCGAGGTCTACGATGTGACCGGCGCCGGCGACACGGTGGTGAGCGTGGTCGCGCTGGCCCTCAGCGCCGGCGCCGACTATCCGAACGCCTCGTATCTCTCGAACCATGCCGCCGGCGTGGTGATCCGCGAGGTCGGCACTGCGGTGTGCACGCCCGCGCAGCTCGAGGCGTCACTCGCGGACGGGCGGTCGTGATGGCGCCGGGCATCGCCGCTGATCGCGGCGTTCCGAGCCGCGCGTGAGCGCCTCGCCGAACCTGAGCGAGGCGCAGCGCCGGACGCTCGACGCCTGGCGCGCGGCCGGGGAGCGCGTCGTGTTCACGAACGGAGTCTTTGACCTCCTCCATCGGGGGCACGTCGAGTACCTCGCCGAGGCGCGGGCACTCGGCGACCGGCTGATCGTGGGCGTCAACACGGATGCGTCGGTCCGAAAGCTCGCCAAAGGTCCCGGGCGGCCGCTGGTCGCCGAGGCTGATCGCGCCGCCGTGATTTCGGCGCTGCGCAGCGTGGACCTGGTGGTCCTGTTCGACGACGACACCCCGGAGCGGTTGATCCGCGAAGTACGCCCCGACATCCTGGCGAAGGGCGGCGACTGGGCGAAGGAGGCGATCGTCGGTGGCGCGTTCGTCGAGTCCCAGGGCGGTCGCGTCGTGACCGTCCCGCTGCGCGCGGGGTTCAGCACCACCGCCCTGATCGAGCGCATGCGGGCGGCGCGGGGCTGATCCCAAGCTTGACCCCCGGCCGTCGCACCCCGTAGGTTAGCCCGTCCTTTCCCTGCCCTGGTGGCATCCGGTTCCGCCGCGGGGGGGGACCCGTCGAGCGCCCCCGGGCGCCCACTCGCCTAAGGCTCACCTTCATGCCACAGCCGTTCCTCAACCACATCGACGGTCGCTGGTGCCCCGCCCGCTCGGGCCGCACCTTCGCCAACCACAACCCGGCGAACGGCGACCACCTGGGTGACTACCCGGCTTCGGGGCCCGAGGACCTCAACGACGCGGTCGAGGCCGCCACCCGCGCCTGCAAGTCCTGGCGCCTGACGCCCGCTCCCAAGCGCGCCGAGATCGTCTACCGCGCCGGCGAGATCATCCGCGAGCGCAAGGAGGACCTGGCCCGCGCCATGACGCGCGAGATGGGCAAGATCCTCATCGAGACGCGGGGCGACGTGCAGGAGGGGATCGACATGGCCTACCTTGCCGCCGGCGAGGGGCGCCGGATGTACGGCGTCACCACCCCGAGCGAGATGCCCAACAAATGGGCGATGTCGGTGCGGGCGCCGATCGGCGTCGCCGGCATCATCACCCCGTGGAACTTCCCGTTCGCCATCCCGTCCTGGAAGCTCATGCCGGCCCTGGTGGCGGGGAACACCGCCGTGTTCAAGCCGGCCGGCGACACCCCCGAGATGGCGTGGCACTTCACGAAGATCTTCGAGGAAGCCGGGTTGCCGCCAGGGGTGCTGAATCTCGTATTCGGGAGCGGTTCACAGGTCGGGAGCCCGATGGTCGAGCACCCGGGGATCCACGTCATCTCGTTCACCGGCTCGACCGACGTCGGGCTCGGGATCGCGGGGCGTGGCGGGGCGCTGGGCAAGCGCATCTCCCTCGAGATGGGCGGCAAGAACGCGATCATCGTCCTGGAGGACGCCGATCTGGCGCTCGCCACCGACGCCATCGTCTGGAGCGCCTTCGGCACCACCGGGCAGCGTTGTACGGCCTGCAGCCGGGTGCTGGTCCACGAGCGCGTGCACGACGCTCTTGCCGAGAAGGTCGCGGCGCGCGCCGGGTCGCTCAAGCTGGGCGACGGCCTGGATGCGGCGACCGAGGTGGGGCCGCTGGTCAACGCGAACCAGGTCCGAACGGTCGAGGAATACGTCGCCATCGGCAAGGGTGAGGGCGCGCTGGTCGCGGGCGGCAACCGGGCGACGAACGGAGCGCTCTCTAAGGGCCACTTCCACGAGCCCACGGTGTTCGCCGGGGTCCAGCACGACGCGCGCGTCGCGGTCGAGGAGATCTTCGGGCCGGTGCTGGCGATGGTGAAGGTGAAGAGTCTCGAGGACGCGGTCGCGGTCAACAACGCTTCGCGCTACGGGCTTTCGTCTTCGATCTTCACCGCCGACGTGAACCGGGCGTTCGCGGCGATGCGCGACCTCGAGACCGGCATCGTCTACGTGAACCACGGCACCACCGGGGCCGAGACCCACCTGCCGTTCGGCGGCACGCGCGGCACCGGCAATGGGCACCGCGAGGCGGGGCACACCATGCTCGACCCCTTCACCGAGTGGAAGAGCATCTACGTGGACTTCAGCGGCCGCCTGCAGCGGGCCCAGATCGACAACGCGTGAGCCCCGAAGCCTGCCACCGGGCACGCTTCCGGGGCGCGACACCCCACCGGGAGCTGCGATGAATCTGCACGAATATCAGGGCCGCGAGCTGTTCGCACGGTTCGGCATCCCGGTGCTGCCGGGCCAGGTGGCCGGGACCCCCGAGGAGGCCGGCGACATCGCGGGCAGCCTCGATGGACCGGTGGTCATCAAGGCGCAGGTGCTGGTCGGGGGACGCGGCAAGGCAGGCGGGGTCAAGCTCGCCCAGACGCCCGACGAAGCGTTCGACCGGGCGCGCGACATCCTCGCCCTCACCATCAAGGGGCTGCCGGTGGGCCGCGTGCTGGTGGCGCGCGCGGCCGAGATCGCCCGCGAGCTCTACCTGGCGATCGTGCTCGACCGGGCGAAGAAGCTGCCGCTCATCATGCTCTCCGCCGAGGGCGGGGTCGAGATCGAGCAGGTCGCCAGGGAGACGCCTGAGAAGATCATCCGCCGCCACATCCCACTCGGAGGCTTGAGGGCCTACGAGGCGCGCGCCCTGTTCCAGCCGCTCTTGAAGGATGGCAAGCTGGTGGCGCAGGCCGCGGATCTGCTCATGAAGCTCTGGAATGTCTACCGCGACGGCGACTGCACGCTGGCCGAGGTCAACCCGCTGGTCGTGACCGCCGAGGGCAAGGTGCTGGCGCTCGACGCCAAGGTGATCGTGGACGACAGCGCCGGGTTCCGGCACCGTGAGTGGGAGAGTTGGCGCGATCCGGGTGACGAGACGCCCGGCGCCCGCAAGGCCCGCGAGCGCGGGCTCTCCTACGTCAAGCTCGACGGCGACATCGGCTGCGTCGTGAACGGCGCCGGGCTCGCGATGGCGACGATGGACCTGATCAAGCACTACGGGGGCGAGCCGGCCAACTTCCTCGACATCGGCGGTTCCTCCAATCCCGACAAGGTGACCGCCGCGCTCGAGATCATCACCGGCGACGCGCGCGGCGCGGACGGCCAGGGGGTGCGGGCCATCCTGTTCAACATCTTCGGCGGCATCACCCGCTGCGACGACGTCGCGCGCGGCATCGTCACCTCGCTCGCGGCGTCGCGCGCCGGCGACGGTCCGTCGGCTCGCGACGTGCCGCTCGTCATCCGGCTGACCGGCACCAACGAGGTCGCGGCCCGGAAGATCCTGGCCGACGCCGGACTCTCGGCGACGACGTCGATGGACGAGGGCGTGCGCACGGTGATCGCCAAAGCCCAGGAGGTGACGGTGTGAGCATCCTGATCGACAAGCACACCCGCCTCATCGTCCAGGGCATCACCGGCCGCGATGGCGGCTTCCACGCTCAGCAGATGATCGCCTACGGCACCCACGTCGTCGCCGGCGTCACGCCCGGCCGCGGGGGCGAGAAGGCCCACGGCGTGCCGGTGTTCGACAGCGTCGCCGAGGCGGCGGGGGCCACCCGCGCCACCGCCTCGGTCATCTACGTGCCGGCCGCCGGGGCGGCGGACGCCATCTTCGAGGCGGCGGACGCAGGTGTCTCGCTCATCGTCTGCATCAGCGAGGGCATCCCGGTGCGCGACACGATGGCGGCGTACCATCACGTGGCGAAACTGCGCGCCGCGAACGGGAACGGCCGGCCGCGGCTGCTCGGGCCCAACTGTCCCGGTCTCATCAGCCCGGGCCAGAGCAAGGTGGGCATCCTGCCGGGACAGATCTGCACCCCGGGGCCCGTGGGCCTGGTCTCGCGCAGCGGGACGCTCACCTACGAGGTGGTCCACCAGCTCACCGGGGCGGGACTGGGACAGACGACCTGCATCGGCATCGGCGGGGATCCCATCATCGGGACCAGTTTCATCGACACGCTGGAGCTGTTCGAGGCCGACCCGCACACCGAAGCGATCGTGCTGATCGGCGAGATCGGCGGCACCGACGAGGAGGAGGCCGCCCATTTCATCAAGCGACGGGTGCGCAAGCCTGTCGTGGCGTTCATCGCCGGCCAGAGCGCACCGCCAGGGAAGCGCATGGGGCACGCCGGCGCGATCATCACGGACGGTAAAGGGACCGCCGCCGAGAAGATGGCCGCATTCGAGGCCGCGGGAGTGCCGGTCGCGCGCATCCCGTCCGAGATCCCGGCGCTCATCGCCGAGGCGCTGACGCGGCGCCGCCCGCGCGGTCGCGCCACGGCCCGTCGTTCGAACAGCACCCGACCCAAAGCCCGCGCAGGCGCCGCCCGCAAGGCATCCACCGGCGCGCGAGCGCCGGCATCCCGGCGCAAGGGCAGCGCCCGGGCACGATAGGCATTACATTCGGCACGGGACATCCGCAGCACGGACGCATACCATCGGACACGTGGGGCGTTTCGACCCCGCCGCGAAGGAGATTGGATTGGCCATCGAGCGCACGTTGTTCATCGTCAAACCCGACGCGGTCGCACGCAATCTCACCGGCCGCATCCTGGCCCACGTCGAGGCGCAGGGATTCCGGCTGGCCGAGGCCCGCATGACCCCGCTCACGCGCGAGCAATGCCAGGAGTTCTACTCCGAGCACGTAGGGAAGGGCTTCTTCAACGAGCTGGTGGACTTCATGACGTCGGGGCCGGTGTTGCTCACCTGCCTCGAGCGCGAGGACGCCGTCGCCACGCTGCGCCAGGTGATCGGCGCCACCGATCCGGCCCAGGCGGCGGAGGGGACCATCCGGAAGCTCTACGCCGAGAGCAAGGGGCGTAACTCGGTCCATGCCTCGGACAGCCCAGCCAGCGCCGATCGCGAGGTGAAGCTCTTCTTCGGGGTGGCGGCGCTCTCCCGCTGACCGCCCGGCCGGGCCGGGGTCCGACCGGGAGCCTCTCGAACGGGGCTCCGGGGCGGCTCCGAGCGGCCGAAACACCCCAGTACTGGGCCCACTCCCGGGACGCGTCGGGCCCCCCCTAAGTCTGGACG
>JBKJXJ010000381.1:0-14102 GCA_046716125.1 Candidatus Eiseniibacteriota bacterium | reverse complement strand
CGCTCGCGCCGCCGGCCAGCTCGGGCCGGCAGCGCTTGCACGGCCGGAACCCGGCCCGCGCGGCGGCATCGGGCGAGCGGAAGAACCGGACGTTGCGTCGCAGCGGCTTCCGGCAGGTGCAGGTCGGCCGACAGAAGATGCCGGTGGTCTTCACCGCCGCGACGAAGCGTCCCTCCCAGCGCGGATCGCGGGTGAGGAACGCGGTCCACATGGTCTCGGGACCGGCGCTGCCGACGGCTCGGGTGGCGGTGCTCATGGAGGGGAGACTACCGCGGGCGGGGCGCCGGCGCGCGACCGGAACGGGCGGGTTATCCGGCGGGGCCCGGCACCGTCCACGCGCCGCGAGGCTAGTCCGTCAGCTCCTTGATGATGACGCTATCCACGCCGTCGATCTCGGCGAGCTTGACGCCGATGACCTCCTTGCGCGAGGTCGGCACATTCTTGCCCACGAAGTCGGCGCGGATCGGCAGCTCGCGATGCCCGCGGTCGATGACCACCGCGAGCTGGATCGAGCGCGGGCGGCCGAAGTCGATCAGGGCGTCCATCGCCGCGCGCACGGTGCGGCCGGTGTAGAGCACGTCGTCCACCAGCACCGCCACCTTGTCGTTGATGTCCACCGGGATCTCGGTCGAGCCCACGATCGGCTGGTGGGCGACCTTGGAGAGATCGTCGCGGTAGAGAGTGATGTCGAGGCTGCCTTCGATCGGGGCCTTGCCCTCGAACTCAAGGATCTTCTTCGCGATCCGCGAGGCAAGCGGGACGCCGCGGCGGCGGATGCCGACCAGCACCAGGCCCTCAACGCCCTTGTTGCGCTCGACGATCTCGTGGGCGACGCGGGTGATGATGCGCCGCAGGCCGTCGGCGTCGACGATCTCGGCCTTTTCCTTCAGGGCCATCGGGTTCTCCCGTGAGACGGGCGCTCCCGGCGCCCGCAGGGGCCGGACAGTAGCGGGAGAGTGCGCGGTAGGGCAAGGCGGCGCCTTGATCGGAAGCTGCTTCTCCCGAGATTGCCGGGTAGTTCTCGCGCGCTTCACGCTGGGAACTCCGTCCTCGCGAGTCGTTGGGCGTCCCCCCCGGGCCAAGCCGTTCGAGGAGCCCCCGAAGGTGTTGACCCGTGCCTACCCCGGGAGTACCGTATTCATTATTCATTGGATTAGACGGGGTGCAGTGAGGCCGCGATGTCCGGAACCACCGCCAAGACTACCCAAATGTCCGAGCCTGGCCCTGCTGGCCCGGATCTGACTGGCCGCCGCATCGGCCGCTATCGAATCGAATCGCTCCTCGGCCGGGGCGGCATGGCTTCCGTGTGGAAGGCGCACGACACGCTGCTGGGTCGCGATGTCGCGCTCAAGATCCTGGCGCCGTCCCTCGCTGAATCCACCCAGGCGCGCCACCGCTTCCGCCGCGAAGCCCAGCTGGCCGCGCGGCTCGACTATCCAGGCGTGGCTGCCGTGTACGACTCGGGCGAGTGCGACGGAGTCACGTTCATCTCGATGACGCTCATCGACGGTGAAACGCTGGCCCAGCGAGTCGAGCGATCGCTGCTCTCCATTGCTGAAGCGGTGCGGATCGTGAGCTTGTCAGCCGCTGCGCTTGGCTATGCTCACGAACACGGTGTCATCCACCGCGATGTCACCAGCCGCAATATCATGCTCGCCCGGGATGGACGCGTTCTGGTGCTCGACTTCGGTCTGGCGATCGCAGCAGGCGGTTCGCGGATCACGAGCTCCAACACGTTGATGGGCACGCCGTCATTCGTGGCGCCAGAGGTGCTCATGGGCGAGATGGCCCAAATGCGCAGCGACCTCTATTCACTCGGCGTAGTCTTCTATCATGCGCTAACGGGCGCGCTACCATTCCACGGTCATCATCCCCAAGCCGTGCAGTACGAGTCTGTCAACACCGACCCCGCCCCCCCGAGCCAGCTGCGGCCCGAGGTGCCACCGGAGCTCGATCGGATCGTCGCGCGAGCCATGGCACGGGATCCAACGGCGCGCTATGCCGGCGCCGACGAGCTGATGAACGACCTGCACGCCCCGGTGGAACTCACCAAGGCCGCGAACGCCGGTCCGGATGCGAGCTACGGTCGGCGTCGTTCGGCGGTGGCGGAGGCCGTGGCCGGCAGGACCGGTCCGGTATACCTGGCGGTGCTCCCGTTCCAAACACCGGTCGGTGCGCCTGAGCTCACCGCCGTCGCCCGCGGCCTCGACGCTGCGATCGCCGCGTTGCTGGCCAGACCCGAGCACCTGCACATCATCCCCTGGGAGAATCCGCCGGCACCGCTGGCGCCGGAGGACGTGCGCTTGCTGGCGCGCCGAACGGGGGCGAACCTCGTCCTCCAGGGCAGCCTGCGGGGAGCGGGGTCGCGAGTGTGCGCGACATACGCCCTCACCGACCCCCAGGGTGGAGAAACCGTGGCGGGAGATGCCGTGGAAGGCTCGCGACTCGACCCGTACGAATTCGAGGGGCGGGTGGCGGCGAGCCTGCGGCGCGTCTTCGGAATCCCTGATCCCGTGCTCCCCGTTCGTGCCTCCGGGGGTCAGCGCGACCTCGCCGCACGCGAACACTTCGATCAGGCGCTCATCTACCTGGAACGGTACGACCACGAGGCCTCCGTGGACGGCGCGATCGACCTTCTCGAGCGCCTGGCGGCCAGCGAAGGCACCGCAGCGGTCCACGCCGCACTGACCCGGGCGTGTCTTTGGAAGTGGGAGCTGACGCGCCAGCAGGTTTGGCGGAGCCGCGCCGCGGCCGCATGCGAGGAGGCGCTACGGCTCGATCCCCAGGCTCCCGAAGTCCTGGTTGCACGCGGTGACTTGCTGCGAGGCACCGGCCGGCACGAGGAAGCGCTCGCCGAGTACCGGCGCGCCCGCACCGAGCGTCCGGATCTCGTCGAAGCCCACCTGGGCGAGGCTCAGGCGCTCCAGGCCCTTGGGGATTTCGAGTCGGCGGTGCTGTCGTGCAAGCGGGCGATCGCGCTGCGACCCGAGGATTGGCGGGGATACAACCGCATCGGCCACGTGCACTACGCACAGGGAGACTACGAGTGTGCGGTCGCCCCGTGGCGACGGGTCCTGCGCCTCACCCCCGACAATGGATTCGGCTACCGCAACCTCGGCTCGGTGCTGGTGCACCTCGATCGCCTGGATGAGGCCGCGGAGACGCTGCGCCAGGGCCTGGTCCACCACCAGGACGCGCATACCTATTCGTCCCTCGGCACCGCGCTGTTCTTCCTGCGCCGCTACCCGGAGTGTCTCGAGGTTATGCGCAAGGGGGCGAATCTCCGTCCATCGGATCCGCTGCCCTGGGGCAACCTCGGCAGCGCCTGCCGATGGGTCGATGGCGCGGAGGCGGAGGCACGCGAAGCGCTCGGGCGCGCGATCGGCCTCATGACGGAACACCTCCGGCAGAACCCCGCGGACGCCGTGGGCTGGTCACAGCAGGCCGGATGGCACACGAACCTGGGCCAAGGAAAGCAGGCCATGGAGGCGGTCGGGCGCGCACTCGCCCTCGCTCCGGGAAACCCCGACTGCATGGCCGCCGCCGGGCACGTCTGCTTCCACGCCGGCGATCGCGCCCAGGCGCTCAAGTGGTTCCGACAGGCCGTTCGTTCGGGCTACGGGCCCGAGGCGCTGCGGCGGGCCCCCGAGTTGGCTCCGCTCCTCGATGATCCGGAGTTCAGGCGAATCCTGGGCCGCCACCCACATCGCGGCAGACCGAAGCGAACACACCCCATCAAGGGAGGGTCATCCTAATGAAGAAGAGCGGGAAGAAAGCGAAGCGCAAGCCGTCACGCGGGCCCCGGGCCCCTCGGGTGGTCCGCGTGTCGAGGGATGGACCCCGCAGCCGGCCCAGATTGAGCCGCGGGCGGAAGGACCGCGTGCAGTGGGAGAACCTCGACACCGTGCCGCTCCGGATCGTATTCGCCAAGTGGCCCTTCACCGGAAAACTCCGGGCCATCCGTGTGCCCACCGGTCGGGCGAGTGCGATGCTCACCGTGGGATCGAAGGCCGCCAACGGCAAGCACCGGTATGCGATCATAGTCTCGAAGAGCGTCCCGCAGGGCAAAGGGCCCCCGAACCCGCCGGTCGTAACGGTTGGCGGCTGAGATGGGCGCTCGGTCGTCGCCGGGCCCCCGGCCGGGGGCCCGGCGAGAGCGCGATGGGAGGAGTTCGGGCGCGCGCGCCCGGCCTGCCCTTTGGTGGCTCTTTCTGTTCGTGGCCTCAGCCCTTTACGGCTGTGGAGGCCGCGGGTGTCGGCACGTCGATCCGGTCGCCGGGCTCAACGAGGACGCGTACGACGTCGTGACCTCTGCACGCATCGACAGCACGTACACCACGCCGTACCCGTCGTGGCAGCTTGGGAGCAACGCCTACCGGTTTCGCGCACCGCGCGCCGTGAAGCCTGCGGTCGGGCCATCGTGGCCGGGAAGCCCGCCCTCCAAGGTGCATCCGCTCCTCGAACGCTGGCTCGCCGACAGCTCGGCGACGCTGCGTAAGAGGCTCATTGTGACGTTTCGCGACACCCTCATGATCCCCAGGCTCCCGCCGGGCTCCGCGATGGTCACCGCGGGCGGTAAGACCCCCGCGGGTATCGCGATCGATGACATCCTGACCCGACGGAAGCTCGCCTTCCGGTCAGACACAGCGGGTTTCGCGGCCCTCGAGGCCGACGTGATCGAGACCTTTTGGCTGCACCCGGCCGCCGTGGTCGAGCTGCCGCTCCCGAGAGTCAGGACTCTCGAGCTGCGCAATGACATCGTCACGATCGAGCCCGTCGTGGGTCTGTCGGCTCCGCCCGGCTCGACGGTCGGGGCAATTCGGACGGCCATGTCCACCAACCCTTACTACAATGTGCCGCCGTCCGGGGACAAGATCGCGCTGCTCGATACGGGGGTGCTGTTCTCGCACGAGAAGCTCAGCGGCACCACGATCGGGATCAGGGGTGACTGCGTGGATGGCGGCGCCACCTGCACAGGCGCGGGCGCCGATCCTGGCGACGTGTGCCTGAAGAGCGGCGGCGGCAACGACCAGGGTCACGGAACCTGCTCGGCCGCACTCATCTCGGGCCTGCGAACCGGCCGATCCTGGCAGGGTCTCACGCAGATCCCGCTCGACAGCTATCGAGTCTACGGCTACGACGCCGTTCGCTGCGCGCGCATCGATCGCCCGGCAGTGCTCCGGGCCTTCGATGTTGCCGTCGCCAACGGGGCGCGGGTGCTGGTGGCCGAGATCCAGGACACGTCCTCATTTTTTGGCTCGCTTGCCAAGGCCGCCGACAAGGCGAACCACACTGGCGGCGCCGTCGTGGTTGCCGCGACCGGCAACACGCCCGGGGACGGCAGCGTATGCGCTCCCGCGAGCGCGCGCCGGGTGCTCGGCATCGGGGCCCACATAGGAGGCACGACCGACTTGCTTCAGAGCCGGGGCCCGACACCCGACGGCCGCATCAAGCCCGATATCCAGGCGCCCACCGAGGTGATTACGGCAAGCAGCGCCTTGAACAACACGTCGACGACGGAGTTCGGCGGCACCAGTTGCGCCACGGCGCTCGCCGGAGCGTCAGCAGGGCTCCTGCGCGAGTGGCTCATGGCGTACAAGCAGAGCATCGATCCCGGCCAGGTCTACGCCCAGATGATCCTCTCCGGGACGCGCAAATCGCCCTTCACGGCGAGCACCGGAGCGGGGCCACTGCGGCTACCCGCGGGCGGGCGGGCGTGGTGGGGCAAAGTCTCCGTGAGTCACCACGAGGAGTTCAAGGTCAAGATCCCTGCCGTTGAGGGCTGGGTCGACCGGATCGACGTCGCGATCTGGTGGCCCGAGGATCTCGAGCTCGATGCCAATGGTCTACCGATCGATGAGCGGAATGACATCGATCTGTACTTGTACGACCCCAACGGCACCGAACGCGGCCGGTGCGAAACGCAGGGGACCGTGTTCGAGCGCACGTCGGTCTATGTCCCGGCCACGCGGCGTGGGATGTGGACGGTCGAGATCTTCGGATACGAAACCCACGGCGGACAGCAGACCGTGTACTGGAGTGCCGTTGCTCGTCCGAGTGTGCTCGGAGACGAACCGCCGGTACCCGATGAGCCGCTACCCGGAGATCCGTAGAGGCGCCGCTACTTCACCGCGTCGAGCTTGAACCGGGTCCACCCCGCGCCCTTGGCGACATTGGGCAGCTTTTCGGGGTCGCTCACGTAGATGTCGTCGGTCTCACTCACGACAAGCACGTAGGGACCGCGCGCGTCCACGAACCGGATCTCTCCCCTCGCGCCGCTCTGAGCGGTCGCATTGGTGGCGCCGAGGTGATAGGCGAGTGCCAGGCAGAGAATCCCGGCGCAGATGAAGAAGAGCCGCTTGGCCATGACGTCCTCCGGAGCAGCCCGGGCGGGACCGGCGGTCGTGGCAGTGTGCGGAGTCCTGCCCTCCGATTCGGCGGGCGAATTCTAGCATGCGCCCCGCCGCGGCCGGGCTGCTGAAGCTACTGCCCCCGCCCGCCCCCCAGCCCCCCCAGCACCGCCCGCGCCTCCGCGTTCGCCGGATCGCGCGCGAGCTCGCGCACGAGGTGCCGCCGCGCGCGTTCCACGTCCCCCATCGCCGCGTACGCCTGGCCGAAACGCAGGTCGAGCCCGGCGTCGCTCGTGACCAGGCGGCGCTCGCGCCGAAACTCTTCCAGCGCCTCGGCCGGCCGTCCCTCGGCGAGCGCGATCAGCCCGAGCCGCTCGTGCTCGCCCGGCGTGAGCGGCTCGGCGGCGATCGCCGACGCGGTGTAGCGCCGCGCATCGGACCACCGCTGCTCGGTGTAGGCCATGCGGGCGAGCAGGCTGAACGCCTGGGAGTTGTACGGCGACTCACGCGTCTGGCGGTGCAGCTCCGCTTCGACCGCGCGGTGGACCGCGCTGTCGGTCGCCGCCGCCTGCCCGACGGCGGCGATCCGTTCAGTGCCGCCGGGAAGGAACCGGTACGCGTGCCGCGTCGCCACGCTGTCGAGCGGCCCGCCGCGCCGCACGTAGAGCGCCGCGGCATCGTCGGCGAACACCAGCGCCCAGGTCGAGTCCACATCGAGGAAGTCGAGCAATCGCCCCCATCCCGAATGGAAGCGGCTGATGAGCAGGTAGTCGAAGCGGTGGCGGGCGTCGAGCTCGAGCCAGGACTTGCGGCTCTGCTGCGAGAGCGCCAAAAGATTCCGGTCTTCCTTCGTCGCCGCCTCCGGAGTGCCGGTCATGAAGGGCAGGCGTTCGCGGTCGGGCCAGAAGCGCCATGCCTGGTAACCGCCCTGGAAGTCGTTGAACCCACGGCCGCGCACGCCGTGCTCCGCCATGAAGTCGCACGCACGGACCGGATAGCGCGCCATGTCGAGCCGCACACCGAGCGGATACTCGACCCTCCGCCACTCGGGGATGCCGATCGCGACGCAGGCGAGTGCCGCGAGCGCCGCGCGCGTCCACGCCGGCCGCGTCCACGCGGGCCAGCGCCGCGCCCCGATCCAGGCATCGAGGTCGCGCGAGAGGTAGGGCGCCGCCACCACCGCCCATGATCCGGTGAAGCGCTGCGTGTTGAGCATCAGCGCGGTGAAGAAGGCGAGGCACAGCGCTTCGACCAGATCGAACCCGGTCCGCCGCCATCGCCAGACGGCGAGCAGCGGCCACAGCACGAGCATGACCGCGAGCCCGTTGCGCGCGTTGTTGCCCCACTCGAGGTGCTGGAGCTCGCCGATGCCCTGATAGATGGGTTCGTTCCGCAGGGTGAGGAAGAACTCGAACGGCTGCCACAGCGGCCGCCAGCCCCAGGGATTCGCGAACGAGATGGCGAAGCCGGCGAGCGCGATCAGGACCAGCCGCCGGAACCCGGCACGCGCGGCATCGGCCGTGGCGCCTCGCGCGCGCGCCGCCACGCGCAGATCGTCGAGGAGATGGAACCCGATCATGATGAAGCCCATGTAGTAGGACGGATGCGTGTTCGCCCACACCCAGGCGATCGGGATCAGCCAGAGCGCGGGATCGCGTATCAGGGACGCAACCGCCGGCCTCGCGGCCGCGCCACCGTCCGGACGGGCAGCCGGCGCCGCGTCGCGCGCGCACCGCCTCATCTCGAGCAGGAGGATCTGCAGCGCCATGAGGACCGAGACCAGCGTCTCGGGACGCAGCTGGGTGCGCTGCCGGTAGACGAGGGCGCAGGTCGCGATCACGACCAGCGGCGTCAGACCCTTCGCCCCCATCCGCCGCGCCGCGACCCAGACGATGCCGAACACCGCCAGCGTCGTGATCCAGCGCCAGGCGAAGAGCCCCCAGATCCCGGCTTCGGACCAGAGCGGCCACACCATCGCGCGGAACAGCCAGGCGTTGTTGGCATCCACATTGCCGTAGCTGGGCCAGGTCCAGAGGTGCCGGGTGGGGATCCCGTGGGTCTCCCAGATGACTTTGCCGACCAGCAGGTGGTGCCAGAAGTCGGTGTCGTAGATCCAGGCGCTGACCGAGACCACCACGCAGGCAGCGGCGATCAGCGCGGCGACCAGATGGGCCGGATGCCGGATCGGAAGCGCCGCGATGGGGGCGGCGGGCCGGCGTTGTTCCTGCGCGGGGCGGCGGGTGCGCATGCGTGCGGCACGGTAGGGGAACCGGGCGGCCGGCGCCAATCCCGCCGGGATTGTCCCGCCGGGAATGTCATTGGCACGCGCCGCCTCAGGCGATAGAGTCGCGGCTGTGGCCACATCCTGGCCGCCGCGCGGCACGTCCTCGTGGACCGCGATCCAACCGTGGGAGGCGTACGTGACCAAGTCCCGTCTTCTGTTCCCGGCGCCCGCGACGGCGCTCGTCACGTGCGGGCTTCTGCTGGGCGCCGCCCTCGCCTCCGGCACCGCGTTCGCGGACCCGGTCGCGGTCATCGCGGCCGTCAAAGGTCGCGTGGACGTGACCGCCTCGGGCCGGGGCCCCGCCCAGCGGGCGACGTTCGGGCGGACCCTCGAGCGGGGCGACCGCATCGTCGTGGCCGCGGGAGGAGCGGCGACGCTGTTCTTCAATGACGGCAACGTGCTCGAGCTGGCCGAGAAGAGTTCGTTGAAGATCGGTGGGCAGGTGGGCGGGCGTGCCGGGAAGGCCCCGGGATTGCCAAGCGATGTGTACGCGTCGGTCTCGAAGTTCGTGGCCAGCGGCTCGCGAGCGACCGGGCTGGTCGCCATGTCCACGCTGCGCTCGGCCCCCGCCGATGCAGGGGCTCCGTTCCTCATCGCGCCGCGCCGGACGGTGCTCATGACCGACCGCCCCTCGTTCGCATGGCGGGCGGTGCCGGGCGCCACGCGGTACAAGGTGACGGTCTCCTCCGCCGAACATGGCGAGCTGTGGAATCGCGAGGTCGAGGGCGTCTCGCTCACCTTCCCCGCCGATGCCGCGCCCCTGGCCCGTTCCGCCGAGTATCTGTGGGAGATCGAGGCGTTCTCGGAGGTGAAGTCATTACGCAAGGAGAACACGGTCTTCGAGGTGACCACTGAGGCCCAGGCCCGCGCGGTGCGGGCGAACCTGGCGCGCATCCATGAGAGCGCGGGCGGCGCTTCGAATCCGGCGGCGCAATTCCTGGCCGGTTCCTACCTGTCGGGACTGGAGCTGTTCGTCGATGCCACCGAGCAGTTCGTCGCCATGTGCGGCCTCATGCCCGCCTCGCCGGCACCGCACGAGGCGCTTGGGACCGTCTACGCGAAGGTCGGGCTGACGGACCTCGCCGCCGCAGAGTACCAGCAGGCGCTGGCGCTGACCCGGGAGCCCTGACTTCACGCGCGAGCCTGCCCACGCCCGCGCCGCGCTTGTCGCTCCCCGGGCCCGCTGCTAGCGTGCCGCAGACGTCATGGAGAACACGCGGATCTCGCATTACCAGGTGGGCCGCCGGCTGGGCCGCGGCGGCATGGGCGAGGTGTACGAGGCGGTCGACCTCGATCTCGGCCGGCGCGTCGCGCTCAAGTTCGTGGCCCCCGAGCTGGCGGCGGACGCGGTGGCGCTGCGGCGCTTCGAGCGCGAGGCACGCTCGGCCGCGGCGCTGAACCACCCGCACATCGCCACCCTCTACGCCTTCGAACGCGAGGGGAACCGCACGTTCATCGCCATGGAGCTGGTCGGTGGCGGGAGCATCCGTGACCGCCTCGCGAACGGCCCACTCCCGATCGGCGAGGCGCTCGCCATCGCGCGCGACGTGGCGGGCGCTCTCGCCAACGCCCACCGCAGCGGCATCGTGCATCGCGACGTCAAGCCCGAGAACCTCATGTTCGACGATCACGGGGTGGTCAAGCTCATGGACTTCGGTCTCGCGCGCGCCGCCCTGGCGTCCCGCATGACGATCTCCGGCACGACGCTCGGCACCGCCGCCTACATGCCTCCCGAGTCCATGAAGGGCGGCGCGGATGCGCAGGGAGACGTGTTCGCGCTCGGGGTCACGCTCCACGAGATGCTCGCGGGCATACTGCCCTTCGCCGGCGACAGCCCCCTCGCGTTGCTCTACACCAGCGCCAATGAGGACCCGAAGCCTTTGCGCGATGCGCGACCTGAGGCCCCGGAGGTGGTCGAGGATCTGGTGAAGCGCATGCTGATCAAGGCGCCCGAGGGGCGTCCCGACGCGGCGACGGTCGCGCGCGAGCTGGCGGCGATCACCGGGACCGTCGCGCTCGAACCGCAGCACCCGCGGGTCACGCGGCGCGCCATCCCTGTCGCGCTCATGCTGACCGGCGCCGTCGCCCTCGGGATCCTGGTCATCGTGGGGAGCAAGATCCTCTCCGGTCAGAGCACGTCCGGCCCGCAGGCGGTCGCGCTCAACAACCGCGGCTTCGAGCTGATGCAACGGGACAGCCTCGAAGCGGCGCGCACGCAGTTCGAGGCGGCCCTGCGCGCCGATCCGGACTATCCGGAGGCCATGCTCAACCTCGCGCTGGTGCGGCTGAGGTCCGGGGACCAGACCGGCGCGGCGACGCTTTACGCGCGGGTGGCGAAGGAGCGCTCGAACGAACCGGAGCTCGCCAGCAAGGCTCACTACGGACTGGCCGAGATCGACGTGACTGCCGGAGCCCTGCCCAGCGCCATCGAGCACTACCGCCTGGCGCTGGCGCAGGATTCGACCGACGTCGCCTTTCCCAACAATCTCGCCTTCGCGCTGATCCGCGCCGGCCGCCCCAACGAAGCGATCCCGGTGCTCGTGCAGGCGCTGAAGCGATTCCCGGGCCAGGCCCTGGTGCACAAGAACCTCGGCCTGGCGCTGATGCGGACCGGCGATCTCGCGGGCGCCATCAAGTCGCTCGATATGGCGCTCGATCGGGATCCGGGTCTGGCCTCCGCGTGGGGACTCAGGGCCGAGGCCAGGGCCAAACTCCACGACCTGCCCGGCGCGCGCGCGGACTGGAACACGTACCTCGGCATGGCGCACGACGAGACGGAACGCCCCGGGATCGAGGCTCAGCTGCGCAGGCTGGGAGCGCTCTAGCCCGAACTATTCATGAGCCCCCCGCCTGCGAACGCGATCTGGCGTTTCATGAATAGTTCGGGCTAGGCCGCGCTGTCCCGTGCCCTTACATCCCCTTGCGCAGCGCGAAGCTGTCCGGCGCGGCCCGGAACGCCATGCGTGTCGAGTCGCTGGCGAACCAGTAGAGGCGTCCCATGTGCCGGAGATGGGGCGAGGCCGCGGTGGGCTTGAACCGCTTCAGGGTCACGGGATCGGTGAGCCGCTTGCACCAGCGGAGCGGATCCTGATCGAACCGCGCCTGCGAGGCGGCGTCGGCGAAGTAGAAGAGATCGTGCCCGATGAACACGCGGCGCGTGGAATCGACGATGGCGGGACGGCGTGGATCGATGGCGTCACGGACGTCGATCGCCAGGGACTTGAGGTACGGTTCGGGACCTTTCACGAAGGTCCTGGGGCAGCCGCCTCAGCAGAATCCCATGGGCACGCCGTTCACGTACACCGGGCGCACGCTGCGGTTCAGCTTCTCCCGCGCGACGATGCACCGGTCGTTGGCCGAGACCAGCGAATCGGCGAACTTGAGGCGCGGACGTCCGGGATCGGAGCCGGGAACGAAGCGCTGCGCTTCGACGGTCGTGGCCAGCGCCACGACGAGCGCCAGCGGGACGAGGATGGCGAGGTACGAACAGCTCATGACTTTTCCCCCTCGACGACGACCCGCGAGAGGTCCCAGCCGCGCAAGAACAAGTCCCTCACGTCGGCCAGGAGCCGCAGGCGGTTGAGCCGCAGCGCGGCGTCGTCCACGTTCACCATGACATGGTCGAAGAATCCGTGGATCGCGGTGTCCATCCCGAGCAGCGCCGGAAGGATCTCATCGTACGCGCGCTTCCGCCAGAGCGGCGCCGTGCGCTCGCGCGCCTGCTCGAGCGCGGCGAGCAGATCGCGCTCGGCGGCTTCGCCCAGCCGCGCCCGGTCGAGCGTGGCGGGCAGCGGTTCGGTCGCGGCCTTGAGGATGTTCGAGACCCGCTTGAACAGGATGACCAACGGCGCGAAGCGTTTATCGTCGCGGAACGTGCTCAGCACCCGCGCCCTGGCGAGACAGTCGACCGGGTCGATCCAGCCGGGTCGCGGCCGGCCGGCGCCTTCGAGCGGCACCTGCGCCTCGAGCGCCGCCTCGCGCGTGTCGTAGGCGATCCCTTCCTGCTCGAGCGCGGCCTCGACCCGCCCGCGCCAGAACTCGCCGAGCTGTTTCACGATCACCGCCTGCGCCAGTTCCACGTCGGCGGCGAAGAACGGCGCCGTGGACTGCAGGGTGGCCTCGCGCAGGTCGAGGTGCCGCGCGCCCTCGGTGAGCATACGCACCACGCCGTTGCCGGCGCGGCGGACACCGTAAGGATCCTCACTCCCGCTCGGCGACTTCCCGGCGACGAAGGCGCCCGCGACGTGATCCAGCTTGTCGGCCATCGAGAGCACGACGCCGGCATCGGTCGGCGGGAGCGCATCTCCGGCGAAGCGGGGGTGGTAGTGGTAACCGATCGCCTTCGCGACATCTTCCGGCTCACCGGAGTGTTGCGCGTAGTATCCGCCGATCGTGCCCTGGAGCGACGCGTACTCCTTGCCGCTCCCGATCATCTCCGAGAGGAGGTCCGTCTTGCACAGGAGCGCGGCACGCTTCGCCGCCGCGGCCGACGCCGGAGCGATCCTCGCGGCCAGCGACTCGCATAGCGTCTCGAGCCGCGTCGCCTTGTCGCGCAGTGAGCCCAGGCCTTCGATCCACACCACAGACCCGAGGGCTTCGACACGCTCGGCCGGCGAGTGCTTGCGGTCGGTCTCCCAGTAGAAGTGGGCGTCCTCAAGGCGCGCGGCGAGCACGTCCTCGTTTCCGCGGCGGACGCCGTCCAACGCACGATCGTCGCCGTTGCGCACCGCGACGAATGCCTGTTTCAGCAGGCCATCAGTCGCACGCACCGCGAAGAAGCGCTGGTGCTCCCGAAGTGCCGCGATGATGACCTCATTCGGGAGGACATGGAACTTCTTATCGAACGTGCCGATGAATGCCGTCGGCCACTCGACCAGGAAGTTGATCTGCTCGAGGAGCTCATCATCCGCGACGATCTCGCCGCCCCCACCGCCGGCCAGCTTCCCGATCTGCTCGACGATGAGCAGCCGCCGGGCGCGATGGTCGGCCATGACGAACACCCGCTCCAACGCCTCGAGATAGCCGGCGGCGCGCGGGATCGCGACCGGCCCGGGGGCCAGGAACCGGTGTCCGTACGAGTGCCGGCCGGCGGTGAGGCCGAAGGCCTGTGCCGGCACCACGTCGTCGCCCAGGAGCGCGGTGAGCCAGCGCACCGGACGCGCGAAGCGCGTGTCATCCCCCGGCAGCCAGCGCATGCTCTTCGGGAACGTGAGCCGGCCCGGCAGCGTGCCGAGCAACGCCGGGAGCACTTCGATCGCGGCCTTGCCGGCGTGGTGGACCGTCACCGCGACGTATTCGCCCTTGGGCGTCTCGACCCGGCGCACCTGGGCCAGGTCCACGCCTTTGCCCTGGCAGAAGCCGAGCAGCGCGCGGGTGGGCGCGCCGTCCGGCCCGAACGCAACCTTCACCGCCGGACCCATCGCCTCTTCGTCGAAGTCGGCCTGGCGCCCGGCCAGGTCCTTGACGAA
>JBKJXJ010000380.1:0-6998 GCA_046716125.1 Candidatus Eiseniibacteriota bacterium | reverse complement strand
CCGACGAGGGGCCCGACACCTGGAGTCCGTTCGACATCGTCGGCCATCTCATCGACGGCGAGGAGACCGACTGGATCCCGCGCGCCCGCATCATCCTGGCGCAGGGCGACGACCGGCGCTTCGTACCGTTCGATCGCTTCCGTCACCTGCGCGAGGCCGCGGAGGCGACGCTGGCCGGGCGACTCGACCGCTTCGCCGCGCTGCGCGCGGAGAACGTCGCGACGCTGAAGGGATGGACGCTCACGCCCGGGCAGCTGCGGCTCACCGGCGAGCACCCGGAGTTCGGGAGCGTCACGCTTGCACAGCTGCTCGCCACCTGGGTGGCGCACGACCTCGACCATCTCATGCAGATCGCGCGCATCATGGGGAAACGCTACATTCAGGCCGCCGGCCCGTGGCACGCGTACCTGCGCGTGCTGCGGTCCTGAGGGGCCACGAGATGAAGGCGCTGTGCCGTGATCGTTTGGGCGTGACCGCCCGCTTCGGGCAGCTCGTCCTGCTGGCAGCACGGTCGAAGAGCAACCGGAAGGCGAACCCGCCCCGGGGCGAGTTCATGGCCCCGTCATTTTCGAGGACCCACTGTCCTTGAGGACAGTTGAAGGCCCCGTGATTTCTGCAGCGGCGCATGCCCGGAGTCCAGCCCGGGCCCTTCGTAAAACGCGAGCCGGGAATGTGCGATGGTGTCCGTGCGCAAGGCGCCACGGATTTCACCCAACCGAAGGAGTCGATCATGCGTGGCGTCGTGATTCTCGTCCTGACGCTCGGAATGTCTCTGTGGGCCTCGCAGGCCGGCGCCGTCCGGAGTACATCCCGGGCACGGCGTTCGCCGTGGACGAGCCCACCGGCGACGGGCACGTCATCATGATGGTGGCTCGCCCGCGTTCCGGCTGTTCTTGCGCTCGACCGAACGGCTGCTCCTCAACGCCGTGATCTACGGACCGACGCTGGATTGAGCCGCGAACCGAACAGCTCCGATGCCGCGCCCGTGGCTTCGACGGGGCCCCCGGCAACGCCCTCGACTACGACAGTCGCCCCGCTCGGCAAGCTCCCGCCCGGCGGTTTCGAGCGCCTGATCGCCCCGCACCTGGGCGCGGCCCGGCCCGAGGTGCTGGTGGGACCGCACGCCGGGACCGATTGCGCGATCGTCCGGCTTTCGGCGGGGCGGGTCATGGCGATCACGACCGACCCGCTCTCGGTCATCCCGGCACTCGGGATGGCGGCCTCCGCCCGGCTCGCGTGCCACCTGCTGGCCTCGGACCTCTGGACCAGCGGCCTTCCGCCCGCCTATGCCACCGTGGACTTCAACCTGCCGCCACGCATGACCGACGGTGATCTCGCCGAGTACTGGCAGGCGATGAGCGACGAGTGGAAGCGCCATGGCGTGGCGGTCGTGGCGGGCCACACCGGGCGCTACACCGGATGCGAGTACCCCATCATCGGCGCCGCGACGCTGGCCGGCGTCGGCGATGAGGGCCGCTACATCACGCCGGCGATGGCCGCCCCGGGCGACCGGATCATCGTCACCAAGGGCTGCGCGATCGAGGCCACAGCGATCGCCGCCCACCTCATCCCGGCCCGGCTGAGCGCGGCGCTCGAGTCCGCCGGGATGGCGCCCCCCGGGGCGGAAGCCGCGCTGGCCCGCGCCCGCGCATCCCTCGCCGAGGTGAGTGTGGTCGCCGACTGTCGCGCCGTGCTGCGGGTCGGCGTGCGGGACCGCGGTGTCTCCGCCCTCCACGATGCGACCGAGGGTGGGGTGCTGGGCGGGCTCCTGGAGCTGGCGAAGGCCTCGGGGCACGATCTGCGGATCGAGCGCGACCGCATCCCGCTCTCGCCCGAGGCCCGGGCCGCCTGCGAGGCGTGGGGCGGGATCGATCCCTGGTGGACGCTCTCCGAGGGCACCCTCATCGCCGCGGTCCGACCGGCGCACATCGCGGCGGTCCTCGCCGCGCTGGCGGAAGCCGGCATCATGGCCGCCGAGGTGGGCGAGGCCATGTCGGGGAACGGGCGCCTGTGGCTCACCGGGCCCGACGGCGGCGTGCGCAAGCTGGATGCGCCCGAACCAGATCCCTACTGGCCGGCCTACGACCGGGCGGTGCGCGAGGGCTGGGAGTAGGCGTAGACCTGCACCAACTCTCGCACGAAGGTGGTCGCGCGCCCGAACGGATTTGGCTGACACTGATGCAGCGCGAACCGGGTCGGGGGTCGCAAACTGAGCGCGCGCCGGGCCGGCGTCATGTCTGGAAAACCCTCCGGTTCTGCGGCGGCGCGCAGCACCGTCCGCTGCAACCGGTTGTCAGGCAGCGACCAAGCGCACACTCATTCAGGATCCTTTGCATATCGCTCATGCAACTCCACCGGTCGAGCCGCGCGCTTCCGCATTCGGATATTCAGCATCTCTACGCCCACAGAGAACGCCATCGCGAAGTATACATAACCCTTGGGCACGTGCTGGTCAAAGCCGTCCGCGATCAAAACGACGCCGATTAGCAAGAGAAAGGCTAAGGCGAGCATCTTGATCGTGGGATGCGCCGAGACAAAGCGCCCGATCGGGTTAGCGAACACCATCATGAGTGCCACTGAGACAATCACCGCGGCGATCATTACCCCAATCTCGTCGACCATGCCCACCGCAGTGATGATGGAGTCAATCGAGAACACGGCATCAATGAGGATGATTTGAATGATGACCGCCGTGAACGTGGCGGCCACCCTTGCTGAAGCCGCACCCCTTTCGCCTTCAAGCAACTGATGAACTTCCTTTGTGCTCTTCCAGATGAGAAACAGGCCGCCGACGATGAGAATGAGATCGCGGCCTGAGAATTCCTGACGTAGCATGCTGAACAGCGGCGCCGTCAGGCCGACGACCCACGACAGGACCAGGAGCAGCCCGATGCGCATGAACATGGCGAGAAAGAGGCCAAGACGCCGGGCCAGCTCGCGCCTTTCCGCAGGCAGCTTGTCCGCAAGGATTGAGATGAAGACAATGTTGTCTATTCCCAGTACGAGCTCAAGGGCGGTGAGGGTGAGAAAAGCGATCCACACCTGCGGATCAGACAACCGCTCGACCATCGATGCTCTCCTGGCTGCCCAAAGAGTAGAAGTTGGTTCAGCGTAACCGAATGTGCAGCAGGTCCTAGTCTGGCCAATTGAGCCGTTAGTCGCAGACTTCGCAACTCTGTCCCTTCGCCACAACACTTTGCGCCGCCGCATCCGCGCGACAAGCAGATGTGCTGCGAGCCAGCGGCAGTGTAGCGGGTGCACGAGCAGCGTGTCATCCCGCGGCCCGTCCAGGGGACTCCGCACGCCGGCGATGGCCGCCCCGGGCGACCGGATCATCGCCACCAAGGGCTGCGCGATCGAGGCCACGGCGATCGCCGCCCACCTCACTGGCCGGCCTACGACCGGGCGGTCCGCGAGGGCTGGGGATAGGCCCGGGAAAGGCGGAGGCGGCGAGGCCCGTCGCTGCCCCGCCGCCGCGTGTCCCCGGGAGGTAGTCGGGGCACGGCCTCTATAGACCTCGCACTAGAACTTGATCGCGACCCCCAGCGACGTGGTGATGAAGCTCTGCTTGATCGAGCCTGGCGCGATCAGCGTGCCCTTCTCGCGCAGGTGGACGTAGCGTCCGTTCAGGTCGAGCGAGGCGATCGCCGGGATGAGCGGGAAGGTGACACCGCCACCCAGATGAGTGCCGAACTCCCTGCTGGTCTCGTTCTGGAGTCCGAGCGCGTCGTTGTAGTCGTAGGTCGTCTGGTAGACGCCGGCGCCGCCGCCGAAGTAGAAGAGGGGGAGCGGCGTCAGCCAGAGCGATCCGGTGACGGGCCACATCCGCACGTTGAGGTCACCGTTCATGTACGGGTCGTTCCGGTAGCCGACGCCGACCTCGGCCTTGACCATCGGCAGCACCGATCCGCGCACGGCCAGCCCGGCGAAGGCCTTGTACGCGCCGTCGCCGGAGGTGGCGTGGGTGAGCCCGACCGACGGCACGATCTCCGCGGCGCGGGCCGCCTGCAGCCCGGCCAGGAGCATCGCCAGCAGCACGAGCACGCCGATCACGACCCGGTCGAGCAGCCGCATGGTCTTCCTGTTCACACGATCCATCGTGGTGTCCCCTTGATTTGGCGTGGTGTCGGCGCTTCGCTTCTCATCTTATGCGCTATCAAGCTTCGTGCCGGAACACCGCGCGCGTCGCGCCAATCAGTTAGCCATTTGATAAGAGATGAGTCGCTGCCGATTCGCCTTATGTGTCGTCGCGCGTCGTGCGCGACGCGAATCGGGGACGAGCGTCGGCGTTGCCGTCGGGAACCGACGCGAGCTACTCGACCGTCCCCACCAGGGCGAGATCAGCGGATCCCCAGAGCACCCTGAGCTGTCCGCGGGCGACCAGGGCGGCGACGCAATCCACCAGGCTCCCGGTGTGGTTGGTGCCGTTGAAACGCAGGACGGCGCTCCGGCGCGGGACGAGAAGGTGGTCGATCCCGAGCCGATGGAGCGCGGCCAGGAAGCGGTCCGGGTCCCGCTCGCTGAACAGCTCGATCTGGTCGGACGACCCGCCCCAGGGGACGGGCCAGGTGGCGTTCCGCCGGGCGTAGTAGAACGTGTCGTATGTGAAGCGGCTGAGGACGATCCCGCCCGGCGGGACGTGGGCGGCGATCGCCTGGTACGCCTCCCGGTCGGCGGGGGTCGGGTCGAATCCGGAGCGCAGCCCGGTCATCCGGGTCGTGAACGCCGCCGCCCAGAGGATGAGGACCGCCTGCAGGGCGTAGGCGACCCGGCGCCGTCCCCCGAGCGCCTCGGCGAGGACCAGGCTCCCCAGCAGCGCCAACATCGCCGTGATCGGATTGAGATGGCGCGGCTGGAAGCGCGGCACCAGCGGCGCCACGAGGACGAACGCGACGCAGGCGGCGAGCAGGCCGGTGGTCAGGTCGAAGCGGCCACGCGCGAGGTTCCACGCCAGGGCGGTGGCGGCGATCCAGGGCACGATCGGCCCGATCACCAACCAGGCGTTCCGGTAGAACGCCGGCGGGGGCAGGCTGAAAAGCCGGGTGTTCATGGCGTCGAGGGCCGCCTGGGCGTTCGTGGCGATCGGCGGGTAGAAGGGACTCCCGAAGAGCGCGGCGTTCCGGACAAAGAACGGGAGCGCCAGGGTCAGACCGGTGACGAGTGCGACCATCATCGTGGCCGCCACGGCCTGCCGGCCGCGCGCGCGATCGACCGCCGCCAGCGCGAGCAGCAGGACAGGCAACACGGCTGCCGGTTGCTTGGCCAGCAGCGCCGCCGCCACCGCGATCCCGAGCAGGATGCCGGGCATCGGGCCGGGGCGGGCGCGCGCCCGGAGCAGCAGCATCACCACCAGGACCGCGAGCAGCGAGGCGAGGGTCTCGGCGTAGAAGCGCACGGCGTAGAGCGAGAGGGCAGGGCTCGCGAGGCACAGGAGCACCGCGCACCGCCGCGCGGCCCGGGAGAGGCCGGGGATCGGGAGCAGGTAGAGCGTTGCGAAAAGCACGGCGGTCAGGAGGACGTTCAGCGTCTTGAGCGTCCCGACCCCGGCCAGCTTGACGGCGACCGCGCCGATCAGGTGGAGGAACGGGGGATAGAAGTAGGGGAGCCCCGAGTAGAACTCCGGCAGTGTTCGGGGGAGGCGGCCGTGCCCCGCGATCCATTCCGAGACCCGGGCGTGGAAGCACTCATCGCTGGCGAAGATCGCGGCCGAGGCCTGCCGCCATAGCGTGACGAGGTACAGGAGGACCACCCCGAGGACGAGGATGTCGAGGAGCAGGGAGGGAACGTCGAGGCGGGCGCGTCCCTCGGGGGTCCCGGCCGCGCCCCGGCCCTCCGGCGGTTCGGCGTGGCCGCGGCCGCCGCCGCGCCCATCGCCCGCGCCCGCCCGGCCAGGACGGGCTCTCTTCGTTCGCATCGCGGCCGTCCTCCCGTTCGCCGGTGTCCCGAACGCCCGCCGAGGGCTCCACACGACCGGCGTGCCCGTTCTGGGGAGCGGATTGTGGCATGGCGGGAGGCTCACGGCCAGAGCCGCGCCCCGGCCCGCCGCCGCCCGCCGCCGCGTCGCTGTCGTCCGCCAGACCATCGGAGTATGAAAGCAGTACTAAACCGGCCAACGCCAGCAACTTTGTCGGGTGGTAAGCGCGTTTTGCATGGACGATACCGGGCGGTAACGATAAACTTTCAGCCAGCCGAATCGAGTGGGGCGCCCCGGATTGTCACGGGCGGTCGCAGGACCCGCTGTGCGTTTCGGATGTCATCCTCCCCGGGAGTCAGGCTCGGGTAGGTCCGGGCTCTCGGATGATCCAACCCCCGGTGCCCACCCTTCCGTCTTCCGGCCCAGTCGACTCATGCCGTGCCTGGAGACCGCCGTGATGGGCGTGAAGATCGGGGGCCGATTCGTGCGTTCGCCCCGGGGACTGACGCTCTTCCTCACGCTGATCCTCGCGCACCTCCTTCCCCTCCGGTCTTCCGCGGCGATCATCGACGTGCCGGGCGATCAACCCACGGTCCGGGCGGCAGCGAACGCCGCAGCGAATGGAGACACCATCCTGATCGCGCCGGGAACCCATACCGGCGGGGTGTTCATTTCGAACAAGTCCCTCACGATCGCCTCGCACTATCTCGTGACCGGCGACACGGCAATGGTGGCGCAGACCGTGCTGAACGGCGTCGCGCCGGGGATGTGCAGCGGGGCCTCGGGGTGCGTTGGGGGCGCGGTCCTCGAATTCGGGACGAACGCCCATGGCAGCACCGTCATCGGGCTCACGCTGATGAACGGAGAGAACGGAATCATCGCGAACTCGATCGTGAATGTCGATTACTGTCGGGTCGTATCAAACGGCGACGGAGTGGACTATTACGCGGGCGCTGGTGGGATCATCAGCAACAGCCTGTTCGAGGAGAACACCGACGACGGGATCGACCTCAACGGCCGGATGAATGTGTCCATCCACGACAATATCGTCCGGAACAACAACGATGACGGCCTCGAGTTCCGC